>CAZGYL010000600.1:0-3700 GCA_964529985.1 uncultured Planctomycetia bacterium
CCGCGTGCGCGGTGGAGAGGAATGGCTGGAAGCGGTGGGTGAAAACGGAATCGAACGGCGCGTGGTTCTCGAGAACCTGACCCCGGGCGTGGTTTACGAATGGCGTCCCCTCGGCGGCGGCGAACCCGGTCCGATTCGTACCGTGACCAGGGTTAAGGGATTGGCCTTCGGACGCGATCGATACGCCGCGGTCATCAACCGGGATTACGGGCAGAGAATCGGAATCAGTGTCAGGAATCACAGCGAAGAATCGAAGACCGTTACTCTTTCGTGTGGAAAACCCGCGGCGGGAAATCTTCTCGTGGGGTTTGTGGGCGACGGGTCCGAGGGTGCGCCCTTTGAATTGGGGCCGGGGGAGGAAAGAGAATTTTTTCTGGGTTTGAGCGCCCAAAACGTCGTTCGGCGTGAACACAGGTTCCCGGTAAAAATCGTTTCCACCGACGGCGCCTCCGACCGAGCCGAGGTGGTCGTCGTGGTCAAGCTTCCTGAAGTGAAACTCGAGTGGGAAAAAGTCGGCCCGGCACAATTCGGCCGAGGCGTCAGGTATCGGCTCGCCAACCGCGGGGATACGCTCACCGATCTCAGTGTGTGGACGGAGGGCGGAGAGCTGATCGTTGAACCTGTGGTCAGGCACGCAACGCTTTCCAGAGGACGACATATCGACCTTACCGTGTATCCCAAACTCACCGAAGAGTTCAAGAAAGTTGAAGCCCGGCTCATTGCTGCGGCGATCGGCAAGCAAGTGGAAACACCGGTTCGGATCGCTCTGCGGGAAAACGAGCGGGTCTTCAAGATCGATCTCGCCCCCGGGTGGCGGGAGGCCGACAAATCGCGGGACCGGCTCTACCAGTCGGTTCGCGCAATGGGAGGCGCTTACTTGAACCCGGCCTCGGTTTCGTTCTCAGAGAGCGATCTTCCCGAAGATACCGACGGCGACGGACGAGTGGACCGCTGGACTCGGGACGAGGAGGGCGAACGCGTCAGATGGGTCGCGCGCGATACCGACCGCGACGGCCGGATCGACATGGTCCACGCCGACGTGGGTGCGGACGGACGGTTCGACTACTCGGCTTTCAAAACCGAGAAGGGGTGGGAGGAGACGAATATCGTCGAAGCTTATCTTGAGTTAGGTTTCAAATTGCCCTGGCGCCGGGAAGCTTACGAGAAACATGATGTGGACGTGGTCGTGAACGGTCATGTCGTCGGTTCCCTCAAAGATACGATTCCCGAGGGTAATTACCGGTTTCCGCTCTCCCCCAAAGTGCTGGCGTTCACTGAGGACGGAACTCCCGCGCAAAACGTGATTGCGATCCGTTCCCGGCACCTCCGCGGCGGGCATTATGTGGTGAGCAGTGATTTCCGTGTGCGTGTGAGGACGATCGGTACCCGGGTTCTGACCGTGGCGAGAAGCGAAGAGGAAGCGAAACGACAGGTTCTTTCGGCCGGGGGATTGATCGTTTCGAAGCCGGACTACAGTGTCTCCTCGAACGAAATCTCAATCGAACCCCGCCAAGCGATCCAGAAAGGAACAGAGGTTACGATACAGGTTCCGGTGAGAAACCTGGGGGCAGTAAGAACGCGTTCGGTTGCAGTGGCCTTTGTGCGTGCGGAGCCGGGCGGCGAGGGAATCGAACTTTCCCGGCATCTCCTCTGGGAGCCTCCTCTCATGGAGCCGGTCAGAGTAGAATTTCATTGGAAAGCCGGAGCAGGCAGGCATCAGTTGAAGATAGTGGTGGATCCGGACGGTGAGACCGGTGATGCCGACGCGGGGAACAATACGGCGATATTGAATCTCACGGTTGAGGGAGATGACAAGAAGCCCACTCTGACCCTCAAGGGGCTTTCAGACGGAACTTCCGTTTCGGATCCGCTTCTTGTGTTCACGGCCGAAGCTGAGGACGATGCGGGCGTAGCCAAGGTTGAGGCGTCGGTGGACGGAGGATTGCGGCGGGAACTTTCGCCCCAGAAGGGTTCTTATCCCGTGCGGTGTTTTCTTCAGCCCGGGCGGCATGTGATTTCCGTCCGCGCGGTCGACGGGTGCGGAAACACGGTTGAGAAGAAGATCGAGGTGACGGTGAAAGGGGAAGCACCTTCGGTTTCGATCCTGGAACCGAAAGCCGGAGCCACAGTGCCCGGCCGCCGCGTGCGGGTTAAGGTCAGGGCGGCCGAAAAATCGGTTCTTCTCGCCGTACGTGTAAGCGGTGGACCATGGCGGCGGTTGAAAAAATCACCGGACGGAACCGCGCAGGCGGAAATCAACATCCCTTTCGGCAAGGTGAAACTCGAAGCTATGGCCGTGGATGCGGCGGGCCGGCGGGGCCTGTCCGCGCTCGCCGTGCATTGCACCCTCCAGCCCACTGAAGGGGAAGAGAAGCAATGGGAACAGTCCGCAGGAGACGGTAGAGTTGCGATTCCCGGCGTGGGGACGATTGATTTCTTCGGTCCTGCGGACCTGATTCTTCCTGCAAAAGGCCACACAGAGACAAGCTCGGTTCCAACGGAGAAATCACAGCTGGTATTGCAAAACGGCGGCCCGGTTTTTTTCCTTCCGATCTCTTTGGAGACCGATTCGCCGCTCCGGGCCCGCATGCCTGTTTCGACCGCACGTGCCGCGCCCGACGGCGGCCGTGATAATCCTCCCGGCTCGGCCGTGGTTGTGGAAAAGAAGATAAAGAACTGGTACTGCACCAATCGGCCGCGCATCAAGGTGGGGTTCCGATTGCCCGACTGGGTCATGCGCAAGGATATTCCCAAGCCGGGAACGTCCGAGTTCGAAAAACGCATGAGGGAACTTCTTGAGGACTTACGGAAACGGGGGATCGATACCGAGAAGATCGAGGCCTTCTGGCGCATGCTCAGGCGTCGGGCCGGACGGGTCGAGCAGGCCGGGGAGCTTCCCGGTTTTCTTCAGTCGCTCGGTCTTACAGGACCCGCTCCCAAAGACGAAAAAGCTTTGAGAGAATGGCGCGAGCGAATGGTTGCGGCAACCGACGCTTTTGTCATGCGACTTCTTGAATCCGGAGATCCGGAACTGATCGCACGCGGACTCAGGGCCAGGGCGGACGCGCTTCGACTTTACGACGAAGCGCTTCAAGACTATACCCAAGCGGTCATAAAGACCGTTGAGGCCAACCAAAAGTTCTCGGAAGAGATTCTCGAGGCGTTGCCGGTTGTGGGCGACAGCCTGGATCTTTACGCGGCAGCTACGGGACGCACTCTTCTTACCGATCGTGAGCTCAGCGGGCTTGAGCGGATCCTGAGAGGCGCTTGTTTTCTCGGTCCGATCGGTCTTGAGCAACTTTTCAAGCGCTCGGCCCGAGCGCGTCACGCTCTTGAGGCCGTACTTGAGAAGGCCGCCGGCATGGGCCGAGCGGGAAAAAACAAGCTGGCCGCACTCTTGAACCTTGATCCCAAAACCCTGGATAAAGGTATCGACGCCATAACGGATGCTTTGACCAGGGAACGACACATCTTCCGGAGCCGCCTCGAACGACAGGCCGATTCGGCGGGTCGTGCGTTTTCGAGAACCGTGAAGGGAAGAGCGGCACGCGATCTCATGGAACAAGATGTAAGAAGCGCCCGGGAGGCGCTCGAACGTCTCAGCCGCGCGGAAACTCCGGATGAAATTCACCGGGCGGTTCTCGATATCCAGCGCAACAAGACCGCGCAGGGGATCGCGAACTCGGATCTTTTGACCGAC
>CAZGYL010000601.1:0-3699 GCA_964529985.1 uncultured Planctomycetia bacterium
CCTCCTGTTTGAAGGGTCTTTAACCCCTTCAATCGGATGGCAGGTTTTTTTTCTTCGGCCCAAACTCCTTCTCCTGTCCCCAAAAATGGCGAAACTCGAGACTAGTGGTGCACGGGCAACGAGGGCAAGAAGGGTGAGTGCAATTCCAGGGAAGGTCCGGCCGGCGAAAATCTCCGCACACGCTTTCTCCGCCCGCCCCGGCGAAGCCCCCGGTGTAGCTACTCCTTGGTACCTTTGTCACACAAAAAGCGCTCCTGTGCGCCCGTTGCGGAGGAACCCGCCGGACCGGAGCCTTCTCTGGTTTCCGACGGTTCACTCTGTGGAGAGATCCTCGGAGAACCGTCCATCTCAAAGACCTCCGCAAACTGCATGCCGCCCGAATTTCAACAGCGTTGTGCGGAAAAAGGCCTGCCGGCGGGACGACCTTTGCAAGTCGACCGTTTGCGGACGTTTGCAGTGGACGGCGGACGGCCGTGACGGGCGCCCTCGCTCGGTGGTATCATAGGAGGCTTCAAAAGCTGAACTCACTGAGTCAGGCCGAGTTGATCTTTTTATGGAGCTGTCACTTGGACGAGTCTACAATTTCTTTTGAATATCTTCTGTCGATCGTGCGGCGTCTGCTCGGCCCGGACGGCTGTCCCTGGGATCGTCAGCAAACCGTCGTCAGTGCGTCCCGCTACCTGGTTGAAGAAGCTTGGGAGTTCCTGGACGCAGTGGAAAGAGGCGATGGCGAAGGCATGGAAGAGGAGCTCGGAGATGTCCTCATGATTGCGGTTCTGCTTGCAGAAATCGCTGCAAGCGAAGGCCGCTTCACCTTGAGCGGCGCCTGCCGGAAGGTGACGGAAAAGCTTATTCGCCGGCACCCGCACGTTTTCGGAAACGCCCGTTTCAATACCCCCGCGGAGGTGAAGACGGCTTGGCGCGATCTTAAGCGCGAAGAAGGCAAAGGGGAGGCACCGGACGGTTTGCCTCGCCTGCCCCAGGTTCTTCCGGCTCTGAGCCAAGCTGTGAAAATCGGCAAGGCGGCCTCTGAATTGGGTTTCGACTGGCCGGATCAGGCGGGCCCCATGTCGAAGATCACAGAAGAGTGGGAGGAGCTCAAACAAGCTGTCGCCAAGGGGGACAAAGCCGCCATCTCCAGAGAGGTGGGAGACCTCCTTTTTGCGGTAAGCAGTTTATGTCGAAAGACCGGCACAGATCCCGAGAATGCTCTCCGGGCTGCTCTGGAGCGTTTCAGGCGGCGGTTCGCCAAAGTCTATGAGGGAATAGCCGAAGGCCGGCTTAAGGACTTGGCCGCCATGGAACGCACATGGAAAGAGGCAAAGGCCGAAAGTGACCTTTCCAGCGGCCGCGATTCCCAAGGCGCCTCAGGCGTTGCCGACCGAGAAGGAGGGGAGCTATGACCGCAACCCGCGACGGAACCCGGTGTGCAGATTTGTACCGAAGGCTCAGAGAGGGGCTGAGCCGGGTTATCGTCGGTCAAGAAGAGGTGGTTGAGCAAACCATCTGCGCTCTTCTTTCAGAAGGACACGTTCTGATTATCGGAGTGCCGGGGCTTGCAAAGACCCTTCTCATAAGCACCCTCGCGCGACTCCTGGGGCTCAGCTTCCGCAGGATTCAGTTCACACCCGACTTGATGCCTTCCGATATCACTGGAACGAGCATCGTCGCTGAGGATCCCGAGCGACGCACGCGGGAATTTCGATTCGTTGAAGGACCGATTTTTGCGAATATCGTCTTGGCGGACGAGATAAACCGAACTCCTCCGAAGACGCAGGCGGCCCTCATGGAAGCTATGGAAGAGCGCCAAGTGACGTATGCCGGCAGGCGCCTTCCTCTGCCGCGACCTTTTTTCGTCTTGGCTACGCAAAACCCGATTGAGCAGGAGGGCACCTACCCTCTGCCTGTATCGCAGCTCGACCGCTTCTTCTTCTCCATTATGATCGATTACCCGCACTTCGATGAGGAATACGCGATCATGTACCGCACCACTTCGGCGTATCACGCTTCGGTGGAGCCTGTTGTGAGCGCAGAGGAGCTTCCTGAAGTTCTTGCGGAAGTGCGCTCCGTGGAGCTGTCGCCGCAGTTGACTGACTGGATAGAAAGACTCGTTCGAAACACACGGCCCAAGGAGGCGCAGGCGCCCCCGCTTGTGAAGGAATACGTCCGTTGGGGCGCCGGGCCGCGGGCATGTCAAGTCCTTCTTCTTGCAGCCCGCGCCCGAGCGGCGATGCATGGGCGGAGGCACGTGGAGCGGGAGGACGTGTCCAAACTTTTCCTCCCGGCCCTCAGACACAGGTTGATTTTGACCTATCACGCCCAGGCTGAAGGAATAACCGCCGACTCGATACTTAAAGCCGTCCTGCTGGAAGGTCCTTCGGGATAGTCTCGATATCCGCCGTCGTGCGGCCGGTCAGCCGAAAACGGCGCCGGTCCGACGAAAAAAAGAGAGACCTCTGAAGGCCTCTCTCCGCTGTGTTGGTGACCCCAACGGGATTTGAACCCGTGCTACAGGCTTGAAAGGCCTGTGTCCTAACCTGGCTAGACGATGGGGCCTTTGTCTGTATGTTTTTGGTGAGGGTAGGAGGATTCGAACCTCCGACCTTCGCCTTAAAAGGGCGCTGCTCTACCGGCTGAGCTATACCCCCGGAAACATGTAAATCTTCCCGTCTGCTCCCGCGCCTGTCAAGCCAAACTCAGAATTCCATGAGCTCAGCGGACTTCTTTTCGAAGAGCTCATCGATCTTCTTTTGGAATTCGTCGGTGAGCTCCTGGATCTCCTCCTTCAGAGCCTGTGCGTCATCTTCGGAAAGCTTTGAATCTTTCTTGAGCTGATCCGCTTTCCGGTTGCAGTCCCTGCGGATGTTCCTGATCGATATACGGGCCTCTTCAGCCAGTTGTTTGGCGTGATTGACCAGTTGCTTGCGCCTTTCTTCGCTGAGGGGCGGAACGACCAAGCGGATCACCTTTCCGTCGTTGTTGGGTTGGATCCCCAGGTCGGCCTTCTGAATGGCCTTCATGATCTCGGACAGGCTTCCGGGATCGAAGGGTTTTATCACGATCAGGTTCGCTTCCGGGGCGCTTATGGTGGCGATCTGCTTCAGCGGCGTAAGCGAGCCGTAATAGTCCACCCGTATGTCTTCCACCAGCCCCGGACTTGCACGGCCCGTCCGCATGCCGCGGTACTGGTTCTGCAGCACCTGCACGGCCTTGTCCATCCGATCCCTGCCTTCCGCCAGGACCGTGTCGTAATCCATCACACCCTCCTGTGCTTACACCGGCTGATCCTCCGCCCGGGCGGGCCCGATCAGCGACCCGAGAGGCTCGCCCCGAAGAACCTTGGCTAAGTTCCCAGGTACCGTCATGTTGAAAACCCGAATCGGCAGCCTGCGTTCCTTACAAAGCGTTATAGCTGTAAGATCCATAACCTGCAAGCCGGAGCGAAGAACCTCCTCGTAGGTCAGGTGTCTGAAAAGCTCGGCTCTTGAGTCTTTTACAGGATCGGCGCTGTAAACTCCGTCCACCTTCGTTCCTTTGAGAAGCAGCTCGGCCCCCATCTGGCAAGCCCGCAGAGCAGCCGTCGTATCGGTCGTGAAAAACGGGTTGCCGGTCCCACCTACAAAAATGACGACCTGTTCCTGAAGGGCCCTCAACCGCTGCTCGCTGTACTGCTCCACAGCCCCTTCTACAGCAAAGGCT
>CAZGYL010000602.1:0-3690 GCA_964529985.1 uncultured Planctomycetia bacterium
GACCCTGAAGGTTATATCCTTACCAATGAGCATGTAGTTTCAGGTGCAGAAAAGATAAAGGTTACCCTTCACGATGGAAGAGAATATGACGCCCAGGTGGTAGGGAAAGATTTTCGCTCGGATCCTGGAACGCAGTCCTGAGATCGGAAAGAAGTTGAGGGAGGAGTACTGGAGGCTTCTTAAAGAGCGGGCTGAGAAGCTCGCGCGCGAAAGCTCGGTGGGAGCCGCTCTTGCCGATCTCACCGAAGCAGCTGCGATAATGCCCGAGAAACAGGCTGAACTTGCCTCGCTCATCGAACGCTGCAGGCGCGAGGGGTTGTGGGCGTCGGCGCGTGCCGCAGGGACGCTTGAGCAACTGGAGCTTATCGCCGATCAACTGGCTGGCGAAGACGGCCGGTTGGGGGCGGAGGATTGCAGGGAGCTTGCAAGTGCTTACGGCGGTATGTGCAGCTCTTTGTTGCAGCGGCATGATTTTTCAGCAGCCCTTGCTTGTTTGAGCAAGGCGAGCGAACGCGGAATAAATCTGCTTGACCGCGCAGGGGTTAGGGATGCGATCTTCCGCTGTATTCCCAAGCTGAATGCCGGGCAGGCCCGGCGGTTCGGCGCTGTTCTGGCGGAAATTGATAAAGCATTTCTGCGTAACGAAGGGCGAAGTCTTCTCAAAGTGCAGATCGCTGCAATTCAAACGGTCTTGAGGCAGGGGAAGTCAGAAGACGTTCGGGAATGGATAGAAGAGTTGCTCGAGCAGTTCGGAGCTGTTCCGGAGCTTGCGGCCCTAAAGGCTCAGGCTGAAGTCGTGTGCGACTTGTCACCTGAAGGCATGGCTGCGCAGGAGCCGGAAGAAAGCTCTCCCGGAGTGGAGGAATTAAGTCGCTGGTTCCCCGTGCAACCAGGCAGGTGGTGGGAGTATACGGACGGCGGCAAAGGACGTGAGCTCTGGCGCGTTGCAAGCGTCGAGAAGCGCGGCGCGGATCGTGTGGTTCACTTCGAAGGTCAAGCCCGGCAGGGAAGCGAGTCTTCGGACTTGAGGAAGGTTGTTTACCTCACCGAAAACGGAGTGTACGCCGATGCCCCTGATCCCTCTTCAGGCGGGCGGGTTCTCCTGTGGAGCGGCACCAAGCGAAGAGTCGAGATCCAAGGGCCCAACAAGAGGGAAGTTGAAATCCTGGATCGCAACGCGGAGGTTACAGCCGGCGGCCGTACCTTTACAGGCTGCATTTGCGTGCGGGTACGAAGCTCTCTGATAGATCCGGGTACAGGAGAGGCCAGATTCTCTGTGCTCTCTTGGTATTGGTACGCGCCCGGAGTGGGGCTTGTGAAAGTAAAGACCGACGCAGGTACGACTTGGGAGCTTGTCTCTTGGGGAATGTCAAAGGAAGGAAAAGAGCCTTTAAGCGGGCTTTCGGCGGCGAAGTACAGCGTCAATGGAAGCGAGCTCCTCAAGCAGAGGCCTGAAGACTTGAAGAGGGAGGGAGTTGGGACCGTCGCACCTGGCTCTTTCCGGATCGGGGTGGACTTCGAAAAAGAATCCGTCGACACCGACGCCGGCGGCGGCTCTGGCCAAGGCAGGGACGAACTTTCTCTCACCCCCTGAGCAACCACCGCGGGCGCCCGGAAGCTGCACGCTGTGGGTTGCGTCGAAAACGGTCGGCAACCCCGCCTCACGCAGCGTCACTATGGCTCGAAAATCATTGACCAAGTTATGGTATCCGAAGCAAGTTCCGCGTTCGGTTACGATAACGCGGCCTGAGCCCCGCGGACCGGCCGCCCGTACCCGATTGAGCATATCTTCAGGCGCAAGGAACTGCCCTTTCTTGATGTTCACAATCTTGCCCGAATCCCCGGCCGCTCTGATCAGATCGTTCTGCCTGCATAGCAGTGCCGGGATCTGGACAATGTCGAGAACCCGGCCCGCAACTTGCGCTTCTTGAGGCGTGTGCACGTCTGAGGTGATCGGCAACCCGAAACGTTCCCGCACGCGCTCCAGGAGCTTGAGCCCTTTGTGAAGCCCGGGCCCGCGGTAGGACTCGGGACTCGACCTGTTCGCCTTGTCGTAGGAAGCTTTAAATATCAGGCGGAAAGGAAGTCCTTCAGTGGCGCGCGCCAGTGACTCAGCTATTTGAAAAAGCAGCTCCTCGGTTTCAATAACGCAAGGGCCTGCAATGAGCAGGAGCGGTTCGTCTCCGCCCGCGCGCACTCGGCCCGACTCAACAAGAGGAACGAGGCGCTTGCCTTGCGGAAAATCGTTCTGTCTGCCGGGTTCTTTCACGGGCTTTCCTCCGGTAATAATGCCCAGCTGTGCAAATCAACTGCAGGGAGAACCAGCATAACCGCTGGAGTCGTCTGTCTGAAGCCCGAACCGGCCGGCGTGGCGTTCGAGGGCGGTTTACGGAATACTTAGCGCTGAAGAATAAAGAAAGATACACCCGATCTGGAGAACTGAGGTGATAGTGGTGAACGACGGAACTGAAGCAAGAAGATCCGGGTCGGTTCTGGGCGCAGCGGTGGGCGACGCTCTGGCCTTCCCCTGGGAAGGGCTATCCTCGGTGTACACAGCCGCTTTGGGCAGGGAAGTCGTTCAGAGTTATAAGGCCCACAGGGAAGGCACTTACCGCCCGGGGCAAGGAAGTTATCTTGCACAACTTATGGCGGCGGTGCTTGAGTATATGAGCCGGCACGGGCGGCATGCGGACTCCGAGGCGCTGGGCAGGTATCTTTACCCGCTGGCACGTGACCGCGTGCTTGTCAGACCCCCCGAACGGCTTTGCGAAGCGCTGGAAGACTGGGCGCGGGGGCGTTCATCGCGCATACGCGGGCCGGCTGAGCCGCCCCTGCACCTTCTCCCGCTGGCTGTGTTTTCCGGGCCACAGGAGGAAGGGGAGTTTGCGGCCCGGTTGCTGGCTGCAGCGGCGATCACAGGCCAAGACGCCCCCGAGTCTTTGGGAGCCGCTGCGGCGTTTTTTGCTGCAGTGCGTTCTTGCCTGCGTGCTGAGGAGATCGTTCTGGGCGATTTGCTTGATGTATGCCAGGAGGGAGCGCGGCGCTTCAGCCCTGCTGTAGCCCGTGATACAAGTTGCGTGGTCGATATGCTGGGGCGTTCGGAACGTGACGGCATGGAGAGCTTTGAACGGTACGGGTCGACATCAGCCAGCGGCCGCGTTATCGCCGGGATCGTTGCCTTTCTCAAAAGCCCCTATGACATGGAACGAGCACTCCTGATCGCGCTTCGAAGCGGCGGGGGCTGCCAGACGGCTTTCACCTGCGGGGCGCTGAGCGGTGCGTTTCTCGGGCAGTCCGGGATTCCGAAAAGGCTGCGCGGTGATCTGGTGATGGGCCGCACTTTGGAGCAGTACCTGAGAGCCGTTGAACACTCGGAAGACCAAAGCGGTCTGCAGGATCCAGCACAGGGAGGTGAGCGCGGTGCAAAGGAAATTATTCGGTGAAGTGGCCGTTGAAAAGGGCTATGTGACGCCCGAGCAGATCGAGGAGGCCTTAGCCGAACAGGACCGCGGCCTCGGAGGGTCGAGGAAGTATAGGTTCATCGGCGAAATTCTCGTGGAGAAAGGCCTGATGACCGAAAAGCAGGTGCTTGATGTGCTTGCCGCCATCCACGACCGAACTTCTTCCCTAGAGTGTTAAGCCCTACCTCGGCCGCCCTCTGCGGGTTAAAATCCTGCAGTGGTACTTGAG
>CAZGYL010000603.1:0-3679 GCA_964529985.1 uncultured Planctomycetia bacterium
GAGCTCGGGCTCAGGTTCCGGTAATGCCCCGGTCCGGCACGAGGAGCCCGGAGGTCGGATCAGCCTGGAGAAAGATTACGTGAAGCAGCAAAACCGTTTGAACGGCAGGGTCAGGGCGCTTGCAAGAAAGGCGCTGCCTAGGCGGGTCAAGGAGCTTCTGGCGCCGTATTGGGAGAGCGTGCTCGGCGGGCGCCATAAGGGTTGTGCTGTCAGAGCGGAGCGCTCGCGCCTTGACGTTGGAAGGTTTGACGGCTTTGAGGTTGTTTATCGAAAAGGCACGACGGACGAGGAGATCCTGCTCGGGCAGAGTTTCAGCGCCGATCCGTTTTTCAGTGCGATCTCCGCTTACACGCCCGGGGCTGAAGACGTCATTGTGGACGTGGGGGCTCATATCGGGAGCTTCTCACTGCTTGCAGCCCGGAGAGTGCCGAAAGGCGTTGTTCATGCGGTCGAACCGTGCAGAGATTCTTACAACTTGCTCCGTGTCAATGTCATTCTCAATGAGTCGACCAACGTCGTCACACACCGATTGGCGCTAGGGGATCGAAACGGCACGGTCGCTCTTTACCACTCGGAGGAGCCTTGGGGACACACCATTGTGTCCGATTCGGAAAGGGCCGAAAGCTCCGCGTCGAAGGAGCTTGTAGAGTGCCTGAGTTTGGAGACCTTTTTTGAGCGGAACAAGATCGAGAGGTGTAACCTCCTGAGATTGAACTGCGAAGGTGCTGAATTCCCGATCCTCATGAATGCAAATTCCGACACCCTCAGGCGTTGCGAGCATTTGCTCGTACTTTATCACGGCGATTTGTGGAAAGCTCACACCGAGAGTGATCTACTCAGGCACCTTCGCTCCTGCGGGTTCACCTGCGAGGTCAAGAACCGCTTTGAAAACCGAGGCTGGATTATCGCGCACAGCCCGGCCCCTGCATTCGCCTCGGAAACGCCCGCATAAGGCGTGCGATCAGCCTTCTTCAACAAAGCGCCAGTTCAGCAGGTCGCAAAGATGTCTTGCACTCTCAAGGTGGTCTCCGTAGAAGACAACCCTGTGAAGCAGAGTCATCATATCGCCTTCAAGTACTCCGCCTCCCCAGTTACGGGCCATTGCGGAGGCGTTGCGCACGCCGGTTACAATCTGGGTGCGGCACGCCCGGAATGACTTGCGCGGCACTTCGATTATCGTCCCAGTTGAGATCAGAAGAGTATCGAGGTTTATGAGCTTGGTCCGCGTTATCTTCTGGCCTATGCGGTACTGGATCTCGGGTACAACTCCTGCGCCTATTTCGGAGTGGCTTCGCAGCAGATAAGGAGCCTCAGGACCGTTGGGGCCGTCCATCTTCAAAGGGCCTACGCAATGGGCCGTCCAGCACGCGTTCTTGGCTGTATCGAAAGTGTTGTTGCCTTGAAATCCCGGAATATCGAACGCGTAGCCGAAGATAAGCATTGTCAACAGAGAATCCATGTCACCTTCGCATGAAGCGGGGATCAAGCGGTCCCTGAGCCTTGTAAAGCCCAGACACGGAAAGCCGCGGCTCAGCCAGCCCATGCACGTGCCCACCGCAAGGCCTTGAGCGTTTTCCTCCTCAACAAGACGCTGAAGCGCAAGGGAGACGCGGGCCGCTTTAAGCACATCTTCGCGCTTGGGCTCAATGATTCGCGCAGCGCCTTTTATCCAGCGTTCGGCCTCGGCTTCGACGTCTTTGGGCGCGATCTTTTCCATGAGCTTATCGAAACGGCTCTGGGGTATGACCACGAGCTCCGCACCGAGGCGCTCCTTGATTTTCTGCGGCGAACGCGCCGGAGCTGTCCCCCGGAGGGGCTCAAAGACAAGTGCGCGCGTGTGCTTAAGAAGGGGGATCACACGCAGAAGCCGGGCTGCGCGTTCAAGCTCCTCGTAGCTGCTGCTGGGAAACAGAGTGACCGCTTTGCCCTGAGATCGCCACCTGTATGGGTACATCCAGTCGTGCCCGCTTGCAGGAGGAGCGAATACCGCAAGCGGCCGGCCGCTTTCCAAGAGGAACCGGGACACTCTGAGAAGTCCGCCGATGCACAGAGGAACGGCGATAACCGGAGCTTCGGATCCGGCCTTTTGCAACACGGCCCTTGCTTCGCTCGGATTGCGGGCGCGGCCGACTACGAATCTAACGTTTCGAAGGCGGTCCTCGATCCTCTTGAGCTTCTTCTCCATGCCTGAGATCTCTTTATCGCAGACACCCCAGCTTCGGTCTGCAGGGACGGGATTACCCGCAAAGAGGACTGCGATGTTTACTTTTTCCGGGCGCGGCGGCGGAGGGGTGGCCCCGTCCCCGAGTGTAGCTCCTCCAAGGAGCAACGCGCCTGAGGAAGTTGCGCAAAGAAAGTCACGACGGGTGCAGTTTTCACACATAAGTCCTTTCCTCCTTTTCAGCTGTTCGATTGAGGCGGGGGAACGTTCTTCAGCTCTGACGCCTGTGCGAATATCTTAACGGCCGGCTCGGACAGGCGTCAAGAGGAGAGCAGGCCTGAGACCTAAAGGCCCCGCAAGTCTGTAGAAGCGGTAGGCCGGACCGCCTTGTTTGACCAGGGCGGCAGGAGAAGCCTGAGTTTATCAGGATAAAAAGTGATCGAGGTTACACCGCCGCGGCCAACCTTGAGGTTTATCCCGCAAAGGTCCTGTGTGAGATCGATCTCCAGGGGAGTACGTGCGAAACGGCTCAAGACCGTGATCGTGCAAGCCGTACATGCAGTGTACGCGGCCAAGAGAAGCTGCTCGCAGAATGTGTCCGATACAAGCAGTTCTCCGAGAGCCCCAAGCTTTTCCCTGCGCAGTTTCAGCCAGTTTGCACCGCTCTTGTAGAGTGTGAAGCTGAGTTGGCATACTTCCCGCGCATCCGTTGCAAGGATCGTAACGGGCGTTTGGGCTGTAAGGGCCCATTGGGGCATGACGGGAGTGTTGAGGCTGGGCGGCCTTGCTTTTTTTTTTCTCCGCTGAGCACCAGGCCGGAAGCAGGAGCCTGAGTTCTTGTGGATCCACGACGACGGAAAGTAGACCGCCCTTTCCTATCGTCATGGTTATCCCATGCAGCTGATCGCTTGCCGCCATAGGATTCCGCGAGCCTGTGCCGGCGCTTAGAATCGCAACCGTACCGGCACGCGCGGATAGGATCGCCGCCAGGAAGAGGTTCTCGCAGAATCGGTCCGTACAGGTGTAAAGCTGTGTTGCGCTGAGAGCCTCGTTACGCTTCGCCCTCCAAAGGGCTGCGCTCACAACGAGCGTTGACGCAAGGCTGTTTGTCTCAAGTACGTCCGTGGCAAGCACGGTTACAGGTTCCTTGGCCGTAAGGACCCACTCCAGGGTAAGAGGATCTTCAAGGCTGGGTTCCTGCGGGCTGAGTCCGCTTGGAAGGGGAATCTGCACTCCCGGCCCGGGAAACCCGAGGGGTGTCAGAAAAAGCAGTGCGCACAGAAAAAAGGTCGCTGCCGTCCTCATACCTTGAAACTCCTTGCAGCCGGGCCGCACGGGCCGCCGGTTCCCCTTCGAAACATCGTTTGGCTGGTTTTACGGGCCCTAAGGAGAGATAACATCAAGGTCCGGAAAATGCAAATGAAAGTTCCGAT
This sequence comes from uncultured Planctomycetia bacterium, assembly GCA_964529985.1. Lineage (GTDB taxonomy): Bacteria > Planctomycetota > UBA8108 > UBA8890 > UBA8898 > CAZGYL01. The sequence continues at coordinate 3,595 of CAZGYL010000603.1, forward strand.
TATTGAGGGGACGAGCGGAGGGGGCATGAAAAAACCCCGTCGAGAGCTTTTCGACGGAGCTTAGCTCGAGTTTCGCCATTTTGCG
>CAZGYL010000604.1:0-3677 GCA_964529985.1 uncultured Planctomycetia bacterium
ACATAGGCGGCGAGCGCCAGGAGCAAAAAGAGCATTACGGTTGTTGCGCCTTGAACCAAGCGCTCGTTCACCGGCGAACCCTTGATCTTTTCGCATGCAAGGAGCAGGAGGTGTCCTCCGTCGAAGATCGGCAAGGGCAGGAGGTTCAGCACCCCGAGGTTTATGCTTATGAGGGCCAGAAAGTAAAGCAGGGTGCCGAAGCCGTAGGAGGTGAAAAATCCTGTAGCGTAAACTATTCCGACCGGCCCCTGGAGGTTTCTTGCAGCCACTTCGCCGCGCACGAGCCTCACGACCGTAAGCAAGACTCTTTTTATCCACATGAATGTGCGTTTCAGGCCCAGCGCGCAAGCTGCAGCGAGATTGCGCTCGCGAACCGTAACCCGTTTTTCCTTGAATATGATTCCGAGGCGGCCAGGGTATTCTTTCCTGGGGGGCACGGAGCAATGAAGCAGCTTGGGAGATTTATCACCGCGTTCGATCGTAAGGCGAAGGGCCGAAGCTTTCGCCTCTTGAACGGCGCCGACAAGCTCTTCCCATGAGGAGGCGGCTTTCCCGCCCAGGCGTACGATTCGGTCTCCGGGCCGCAGGCCCGCTTCTTGTGCCGGCGAACCGGGTTTTACCCAGCCCACCACCGGCCTGTGGTCCCAAGTGATTCCAAGCTCACCGCCCTCGGGCAGGACGATCTCCCTGCGGGTCTGCTCCCTGAGCACAAGAAGCTTTACAGGGCCTTCTCCTATATGATCCTCCAAGGTTCGTTCATGGCCCACAGGGGTGGTCCCGACGGCCAAGAGGCGGTCTCCGGCTCTCAGGCCTGCTTTTTGGGCCCTGCTTCCGGGTTGAACTTCAAGCACGGTCGTACGCGTCGGGCCGAGCACAATGTCTTGAACCCAAAGCCAGCGAAAGAGCTGATCTTTGGAAAGTGTTACAACGGTTCCGCGTTCCAGACCGAGCCTGAATTGATTCTCTCCGGGGAAGCGTTCCGCAAGATCGAGCGGGCTTATCACACGTACCGGAATTTCGTTCACAGTCGCAATCACATCGCCGGGCTTCAGAAGCCTCGCCGCTTCACTTCCCGGCCGCACGAATTGGACGCAGCGGGACTCCTGCTTTATCCCGATCCTGTAGACCGTGAGCTTTTCAGAGGGTGCGCTGACAATCAGAACGTCTCTGAGCTCGCCGGTTTGTTCGCGGAGGCGCAGCGCGAAAGCGGCTCCTGGATACTCGAACGCCAAAAAACTCAACGTATCAACAAAAGGCCGTGAAGGAAGAGTCTGCGGCAGAAGTACGTTACGGCCCGAGGGATCGAATCTGGCGCTTAAGATTTCCTCCCCTTCCCCAAGCCCCGCCTTGGCTGCGCTTGAGTCAGGTTCGGTGCGCGCGACCACGCGGGTGACCGAAGGCTGGATCCCGATCGTCGGCATCCCGAGAACCGGATCCACGCGTGGAACCACCGTGACCTGCTTTGTCCTGCCGTTGCGCATGATACTTATGGTGCGCTCGCGCTCCCCGCCCAAGGCTGCAGCCACCGCCACGTCCATAAAAGCTTCAACGCGCTTGCCGTCTATTGCGGAGATCTGATCCCCCGGCCTGATTCCGGCGTACCATGCAGGGGAGCCCGGCTGAACGTGGCCGACTTCAGGAGCTTGAAAAGAAACTCCGAGTCCAAATGCGACTGCAAAGGCGGCGAACCCGAAAAGGAGGTTCATGGTTGCTCCGGCTGCGAAGATAACGGCACGCTTGCCGGGCGGCTGTGAGGCGAACTCTCCGCCTGAGCCCTCTTTTTGGTCTTCCGACTCGTCGCCGGCCCTGACGTACCCTCCGAACGGAATGAGACCTATGACGTATTCGGTTTCTCCAAGTTTGAAAGAAAGAAGCTTCAGCCTGATCCCGAAAACCGTCGGGTCAAATCCGAGAGCGAAAGTTTTAACCGGTGCTCCGGCCCATTTCGCAGCTAAGAAATGCCCTAATTCGTGAACGAAAATAAGAACGCTGATTCCCACAAGTCCCAGGAGAATCCCCATCAGGCCTTTCTCCCATAGTTACCGGCAAGTCCGAACCGGACCGCTTACAACCGTTCGGTTCCGCACACCTCGGCGATCGCCGCTCGGGCCCGCCGCCGGGCCTGGGCGTCCGCCTCCAAAACTTCTTCCAAGGAAGGATCGGCGATGATAGGGGATTCCGCAAGGGTTCGCTCTACAACTTTCAGAATCGCCGGGAAAGGAATGCGTCCCTGGAGGAATGCTTCGACGGCTTCTTCGTCAGCCGCATTAAGCACTGCTCCCGCGGTACCCCCGAGCTGGAGAACCCGGCGGGCCAACTCCAAAGCGGGCTGCCTGCCGGGCCTCTGAAAGGTCAGTTTGCCGAGAGCTGCAAGATCAAGCGGCGGGCACGGAGGGGGCAACCGGTCGGGCCAGCAGAGCGCGACTTGGATCGGCAGGCGCATATCCGGAAATGCGAGGACGCCGAACAAGGTTCCGTCTTTCATAGTGACAAGCGCGTGAAGCACAGCTTCGGGATGGACAAGAACCTCAATCTTCTCCGGCGGAATCTCAAAGAACTCCGCAGCTTCAATGACTTCAAGGGCCTTGTTCATGAACGTCGCCGAGTCAACGCTTACTTTCGGGCCCATGGACCAGACGGGGTGCCGCAGGACGTCCTGGGGTCTGACCTCAGCGGGATGATCCGCGGGCCGGTTGCGCAGAGGGCCGCCCGAGGCTGTCAGCGTAAGTGACAAAATTTTTTCTCGGGGAACTGTGGAAAGGATCTGAAAGAGTGCGGAGTGCTCGCTGTCTACAGGAATAAGGCTACGCCCTGCATGCTTGCATTCTTTCTTAATGATCGCCCCGGCTGCAACAAAACACTCTTTTGTTGCAAGAGCGACGTCTTTTCCGGTTCTAAGTGCTTGGAGTACGGGAAGCAGCGCGCAGAAACCGCTCATCGCTGCAAGAACCGTGTCGGCCTCAAGTTCGTTTACAAGATGCACCGCGGCCTGGGGTCCCTCAAAGAGCTTGCAGGGGAAGGGCGATTCGGCTCGGGGAGGCTCTGCGAGAGCGACGGCCCGGGGTTTGAACTCCTCTGCCTGCCGAAGGAGCTCTCGTGCGTTTCTTCGGGCTGCAAGGCCGACCACTTCGAAGTACGACCGCCTGGTGCGAAGTACCGAAAGCGCGCGCCGGCCGAGAGAGCCTGTGGATCCGAGGATGATTACCTTTTTCATGAGCTGTCCGCTGCGACTAAGAAACCGGCTTTAGACGGATACTGCGGGCAGAACGATTATAGGACTGCCCGAGCGTTCGATCACGCGTCGGAAGTTCGGGGCTGAAACAGTAAATGATCTTGCCCGCAAGAGCCTGCAGGGGCATGATGGGGCACGTGTTGTACGCAAAGGAGGTAATGCAGCATGTGTCAGAAGATTGTGATACCCGGGTTGGGGATTCCCCTTTTTGCATATGGTTTTATGATCCTTTGTGGCTTTCTCTTAGCGACGTTCCTGCTGCACCGCGAAGCCCGGCGCAGGGGACTTCCTGCGGATAAACTTATTGACTTTGCAGTATGGCTTGTCCTGTCGGGGGTCGTGGGTGCAAGGGTTTTTTACATAATTCAATTTTGGGGCGAGCAGTTCAAAGGCCGGCCGTGGTATGAGGTTTTTGCGATTTGGCGTGGGGGCATGGTTTTTTACG
>CAZGYL010000605.1:0-3677 GCA_964529985.1 uncultured Planctomycetia bacterium
ACGGTAGGCGCTCTCGTTAAACTTTGCGCCAAATTTGGTGAATTTTCCAGGCTAGGATCGAGGACAACGGCGGAAACGTAATTCTTGGGATCGAGTACGATGGCTTGGGAAGAGCAATAAAGCGCGGCGTCGGTAGCGCGGAGTCGGACTTTTACTACGATACCGGCTGGCGCGTGCTTGACTTGGAAGTTGCCTTTCAATTTGATCCGCCTGATGATAAAGGCGCTGAGTACCTGAGTGACTGCGCGTGTTGTGAATTCCGCTTCTGCGTGAGAGCTGAAGCTGTAGCCGCTCGAACTGTTGATGTTTTTGGAAACAGCGGGGGGTAGGCGTGTAGCTTTTTCTGTTCCAGTAAAAGAGAAGCTAAAATTTGACTCATGCGGGGACGATGCTTTGAAACTTTGCTGTTTTTTCGAGCTGGAGTTTAAGTTCTCTTCGTGGTTCAGCGTGGACCATGTTAGCGCTTATCCCGAGATCGATATTCATGTCCAAGGACAAGTTTTTAGGGCTGAATGAGCTTAGCTCGAGAGGAAAAGTATTGGAAAACATTTTACTGCGGCCGTATTGTGTATCTCGGTGATAGCAACAGGCGGTTGTAAGCAATTGCCCTGGCTGAAGGTGGAAGTCAAGGATGGCGACGGCTGTCCAGTAAAAGGAGTGCCTTTCATGGTAACGGGCAGCCCCGGGATAAGGTTTCAGGCCGTTAGAAAGGATAAGAAGCTCCGGCCATTGGAGTTAAGAGGCGGGCGCTGCTTTAAAGAGCAAACCGATGCGGATGGCCGGGTAAGTATCTTTTATTCACCGCCGCCTGAACCTGGCTTCTTCGAACGATTGTTTGGAAGTAAAGCGGTGGGCCAAGAATGGATCCGAATTGTGTATGACGATGCATCGGGGAGAAAAGTGATATACGCATTTTACCTTGGGCAGTAGCTTGTGCGAAAAATCCTGTAGTCTGACTTTGTGGATCAGACACTAAAGTCGCGGCGATACCGGTCCGGCAACCCCCGGGAGGCGTTTGCAGCCTGAACGGGGTACGCGGCCTTAAGAAGGCGCTACCTTATCAATAATGAAGCACAGGTTCGGCCATTCGTATCTGAGAATGGCCGGTATGTTGTGATCATCGATAAGTGGGCAAAAGGGGCTTTCTTGCCGTTCTGATCTGCGGCCATAGGGGAAGCCTCATTGCCATCTTTCCGAGTTCGATAAGCGTGGGCGCTGTTTCAGTTTTTCTCTTTCCGCTTTTCGGAGGAGGAGCCTCGGCCTGAGGCCGCTGAGAGTATCTTCTGCAGGGCCTTTTCCATCTCATCGATCTTGAAGCCGCGAGGTCCTCTGCCCCCCCGATACGCAATCGTCCCATCTTTGCTCAAGATGAAAAGCCTATCCGGGAAGGCGTTGTAAGCACGGCTGCAGCTGTCGTTCATATCGTCCACCAGCGTGGGAATGGACAACTTGAAATGCGTGCAGAATTTCTGCGCCACACCCCACCGCTCTTGGAGCGTTTTAGGCTGAGCGATTTTTACATGCGGCGCAGGCCGGCGGCTGTCCGTCGGGTGAGCTTCGCGAATGTAAATCAAATAGAAGTCGGCCTTATCACGATAGCGATCGTACACCTCTTGCAGGCGAGCTGCCTGCTTTGCAAAAGGCGGTCAAGTGTATGAGCCGAAGATAAGCACCGTGGTGCGGCGCAGTTTCGAGAGATCCACGATCTTGCCGTCTTTAAGGCTCTTAGCCTTTACCTTCGGAGCAGGATCACCCGCCTTCGGCGCCGGGTCGAAAGCGCCGCGGCCTCCCCGCAGAGTAAGTATCCATTCGGGCTTGGTCACGAATCCGTCTCGGTTCCGGTCCGCCGCTTTGAAAAAGCGTCTCCATTCGTCTTGCGAAATCTTACCGTCTTCGTTCCGATCGATTCTCCTGAAAAGCTCAAACGGGACGGGAGGTCTGCGCGGAGCAGGCCCCGCTTGAAACACAACAAGAAGATTTACAAAAACTGAAAGCACCATAGCGTCTCCTTTCCGCCGCCCAGAAGCCGCAGCTTTACAGCACTCCCCCGCATGCCGAGTGAATCAGTTTAGCATATCCTGCGTACGTTGCTCCAGACGCCGCACCTTGTGAAGTACAGATCAATTCTCTTCTGTACAGTAATCTCTCCTCGGCAGGGAAAATCCAGGTGAGCCAGGGAGTTGAATCATGTCCGATTCTCGAAATTTTGCTTACCCATCGTCACTTCGGCCACATGTGCGGCGGCGCTTGCCGGAGTCACCTCTGGGGCGCTCCTTCGCTGCAATCCAACCCGTCAGGTGTCGGATCGTACCATGCGGCGTACGGGCCTGGAGGGGGAGGAGGAGCCGCTCCCAGGAAGAGATAAGATAAGAGGTAAACCGGGTCGGCCAGGTTGATCGTTCCATCGTCGTTGACATCCGCGGCGTCCTTGCACCCCAGCGGTAGGCCGTCGAACAGAGACCAGCAGATAGCGACAGCGTCCGCCAGGTCAACGCGCTCGTCCCCGTTCACCTCACCCCGCTTGAAAAGCGCTATACCGGGCATGAACGTATAAACAACCACCTTCCAGGGTGACGGAACGCCTTGCCGCGTGCCGCGCACCCTGTACCAATAAATGCCCGACCCCGGCACCCGGTCGCGGAAGACCTCCGTTCCGCCCTCAAGCCGGGCCAGAGCCTCGCCGTTGCGTTCCACCTCGATCTCGTCGTAATAGTCGCCGTTACGCCAGCGCAGAACCAGGAGGTGCGAGCTTTTGGCCGGTTCCACCTCAAGATCCACAACCGGCTTGACCCGGGCCTCGCCCACCAAGATCTCCCCGTCGATCTTTCGGAAAACAATGCACGTTCTGGCTCCCTTTGGAATCATGCAACAGTCCAACGGAGGCGATCCAACGCCGTCCGCAAGTCGGAGGGGAATCACAGTTCCAGCTTGCACCGACGGCGAAACCTCGAATACAAGCTTCACATAGCAGGCTTCGATAGCTGGAGGCATCCTCCAGCAGATCGGCCGGCAGAACTGAAAGGAAAACCGTGCCCAATCGTCACCCAGAACGTCCCAGCGCAAAAGCTGTCGGCCTTCCAGTAAGGTGCCGCGCAGGGTATGCCCGAGCGGCTTGCAAAGGGACGGATCAAAACGGAGCCCTACTGTAAAGCCTTCGATAGGCCCCGGGTGCGTGAGGTAAACAGGGATCTCCACAGTTCCCCCGCCGGGAGGTGCTGTCACGCTGCCCAACCGTCCCGTCCACATTGCCCCCACAACGCAGGGCACCGGAGGACTCGGTATGTCCCCGACGTAACCGATCACCTCGTAGAGCACCGCCCCGTCGGGCCTTACCGGATCCATGTAGGAGGTACGAGTGCCGTCAAGAACCTCCAGCAGCTCCCCGGCCCGCATGACTTCGATCCTGGTGTAGAGACGGGGAAGGGTCCAATTCAGCTCCACCCCGTTCTCGGTTTCGGTGCAGCTGAGATCTTCAACCGGGTCGGCCTGCGGTGAAGTAACGGTGATACGGCACCGTACGGCCACCGAAGACTCAGCTCCCACCCACCCCGTCAACTCATATTCGTAAGCACCTTCCGGAACGTCGCTGTCTTCGTAGGCAGTCGCACTTCCGGGGAGCTGCGCCAGAAGCTCTCCATTACGGCGCAGCACCAACCAGTCGTAACCCACCGGGTTTT
>CAZGYL010000606.1:0-3676 GCA_964529985.1 uncultured Planctomycetia bacterium
CTGAGGAAACGCATAGCCGGACTGCAAAAGCGCGCTTCGAACCCGATCCCTGCTTTCGCAGACTGACTTACCGGCCAGCCCAACAATGGTGAAATTCGGGCGGCCGGGATTCAGAGCCACCTCCACTTCGATTGCACGACCCCATAAGCCGAACGTGTCGGCACTCCAAATTCTCCGGACCATATGCGGTCTCCCCCGACAGGGGGCCGCCGGGCGGGCGGTTGAAAGTGTAGCGCGGATCTGCTGATAAGACAAACTCGGAGGGGACCTTCTTTCGGGGGGCCGGTGAGGGCTCTCTGGAAACGAGACGCCCTTCCAGGCGCTGCCCGGGAGCTCTTACCTGGGAGGGCGACCCCGGCTGGCTTATAATCGATCGTCGCAGCCTCAAGCGGCGCAAGTTTTGTATACGGCCGGCGGAAGGAGGTGTTCAATCGGCCGTTTCGGAGAGACGTCCCGCGTGGAGGGAGCTGTATCTCTGCGCCGAGGAGGCGTTTGAAACCGAGAAGAAGACAAGCGAAGCGAATAACAACTAGAGCGGAGATCAGCTGAAGCAAGAGGCCTGTCTGTGGTTGAGGAGTAACCCCGTCATGATTCTCATTTTTTCGGTCGTTCTACTGGCGCAGGGCATTACCGCCGGGTCTCCCGCCGAAAGTCTCGAAGCTGCAAAACGCATTATCGCCCGAATGGCTGAGGCCCCGCTGGGAGGGCTGTGGGAGCTTTCCAGCGAGCTTGCAAGCATGGGCGAGGACGCGGTTACAGCGGTTGAGGACGGCCTGCTCAGTCCGTCTGTAAAGGTTAAGCTGGGCTGCGCCCAGGCGCTTCTTGTTTTGGGAGAGCCTGAAGAGGCTGAAAAAGCGTTGCGCGGGATTGTAGACAGCAAAGAAGACAGCGAGTACCGCATTGCCGCGTTGAGGCTGCTTCGCCGCTCGCTTGACGAAGATCTTGTACCGGTTCTGAACAGAATAGCCGAAGAGGATCCCGATCCGCTTGTACGGATTGAGGCGGCCCGCACGTTATGGGAGGTGGCGGAGGACACCAAAGCTCCGAAGCTGCTTCAGCGCTTCCTGGAATCCGATGACCGCCGATTGCGTATTAAGGCGGCTCTGGCGTTGGGTGAGATCGGTTATGTTGAGGGCTTGACCAAACGGATTTTGGTGCGTCTTTCCCAGGAGCCGACCCCGGAGGGCCAACAGGCTGCATTGATTCTGGAGGTCGAGCGTCTCGCCAGGGAAGGAGCAGCTTCGGTCAACCCCTTCAAGCTGGAAAAAGAAGCGCTTCTCAAAGAGAAGCAGGCCCGGATTGAAGAGCTTGAGCGCCAGATAAAAGCTCTTAAGCAGAAGCGATTCGGGCAAGAGAAAGGGGATCCTCTCCTGAGCTGGATCTGGAAAATGATCTGGGACAGGTACGTTGATATAACCGGTCTTACGGAAGAGAAGCTGAGAATTGGCGCTGCAAAGGGTACGGTTTCCGCACTCGACCGCTTCTCTTCTTTCATGGATCCTCAGGAAACGAAACAATTCACGGAAAGCATTACCGGTACTTACACGGGCATCGGCGCCCAAGTGGCCCAAGACAGGGACACGGGCATTCTTACGATTCTGCGGCCGCTTGCAGGCGGCCCGGCCAGAGAGGCCGGACTCAAACCCCACGATCAGATCATTGAAATAGACGGGGTTCCCACAAAAGGAAAGCCGATGATGAAGCTCGTGCGTCTGCTTAAAGGCGAGCCCGGGACGCAGGTACGGCTCAAAATACGGCGCCGCGGCTGGAAAAAACCGCGGGAGTTTGTAATCACACGCAGGCCGATCAAGATCGAAACCATGCATTACCGTTTGCTTCCGGGCGATATTGCGTACCTGCGGCCGGATAATTTCGGGGAGACTACTTACGCCGAGGTACGGCAGGCGCTTGACTCTCTCAAGCGCAAGGGAATGCAGGGCATCATTTTGGACCTGCGCGGGAATCCGGGCGGTCTTTTGAGTGCGGCCGTCAAAGTGGTGGATCTTTTTATCGCCTCAGATCCCCGGCCGATCGTGCGTCAGAAGGGAAGAATCGGCGTCAAAGAGGAGATGAGCCACGATGAGCCGCCTCAGTACCTCAGCGAACCCCTTGTGATCTTGGTTGATAAGTCGAGCGCGAGCGCGTCGGAAATCGTTGCCGGAGCCCTGCAGGATTTCGACCACCGTGCGATTCTGGTCGGAGAAAAGACCTTCGGAAAGGGAAGCGTGCAGCGCATTTTCAGCGTACCGCCCGAGCTTACACCGCTTGTGGGAGGGCGTTCCGCGCTCAGGCTCACCGTGCAGTACTACTATCTGCCCAGCGGGCGTTGCATTCACACGAGGCGCAGTCCGGACGGGGCGATTATTGAAGAAGGAGGAGTTAAACCCGACATTGAAGTCTCCCGGCTCGATATCCCCTTGTGGAAATCCTATGAGTTTGAAGTCCTCTCTGAGAACGAAGCCTTCAAGCAATACGTGCGCAAACTTATGGAGGACAGGCCGGAGAATGCGAACCGCGAAAAAGTTCGCCTGCTCCTTGAGAACGGCGATGGAGGCGATCCTTACCGCTACCCGGGTTTCAAAGAGTTTTACGCCTCGATCAAGGACCACACCAGGCTCAAGCCCGAAGACGTGCGCATGTTGCTTCGAGCCGAGCTGAGACGTGCTTATGAAGACAGCATAGGAAGGGAGCTTGCCTGCGATTTCCAGGACGACGTGCAGTTGAGGCGTGCCATTGTCGAGGTACTGAAACGCCTGAACGTCGACCCGAAAAGCATTGCGGCTTACAGGTCTTTTCCCGAGGCGCGAGAGAGCGGAAAGAGCGAGGGAACCGCCAGAGCGGAAGCTGAGAAAACGGAGACGGATACCGGTAAGGCCGAAGAGGCCGAAGCGAAGAAGGGTAAGAAAGAGGCGGCTGAGAAAAAAGCCGAGGAAACCGTTCCGGTTAAATAGGAGGGACGGAAATTCCGCCTCCCACGCAGTGGTGAGAAGAGCCGTCAGAGGCCGCTTTTCTGATACGCCGTGCCGGCGGGCCGGTAGCTCACGCGCCACGTATCCGTGGCAGGGTCATAATCAAAGGCGGGTTCCAGGTTGAAAACCTCTTGGAAATCATAAACCTGGCAGAAATCTTCCTTATTGTCGTTTTCGCTTCTGCCCATAAGGTCGTATTCGATCAAGTTGAAGACGATCTCTCCCCAATCGTCTGTTTTCTTGACGCCCCAGTTTTCAAAGACCGTGCTTGCAAGAGGCCCGAACTGCCGGATCGCGTATTGCCTGATTCCCTCAAGCAATTGCCGGCCGTCCACATGAGAATCCGCACTTACAGGCCCCTCAACCAAATGCTGGAGCGTCCAATCAAGCGCCTCGTAGACAAAATTGTAGGCCTCCGGCTGATAGCGCCGGTCTCTCCGGAGAAGTTCTTCGAAGCGTTCTATGGAAGTAAGCAGTTCGTCGCTCATGGTGTTTTTGCCTCGCCTACCCGGCTGCAACGTTGTTTCCACTTGAAGCTGCACCGGTTCGACCATCTTATGCATCGGCCCGAGCGGCGTTCCAACTTGAAAGCGTGACCGGCCCGGGGGTGGATCGTGCTATAGGGAGCCTGAGAATGCGAAGAAGTGAAGAGGGCTTACGGAATGATGTTCCGCAGGGATTCGCCCGCTAAGTTCTTTGTGCGCCTG
>CAZGYL010000607.1:0-3670 GCA_964529985.1 uncultured Planctomycetia bacterium
CTCGAGGGCTTCCTGCCCGGCGGACCCAGCCTCTACAGGCGTGTGCTGGTGCCGGTGAAACTCGACGGCACCGCTTTTCCGGCGTGGCTCTATGTGGGTCAACCGTCGCGCTCCGACCGGCGGCTCCTGCCATTCGGAAGCTGGCCGTCGTGACCCATCGCATGGGAGCACGCGCGGATTTCCCTTGCCTCTGTCTTGCGAATGTTATATCATACGTTATTATATGCGGGCGGAGGCCCGGGTCCGTGTCCCAAAACGAGAGGCATACCGATATGTAATAGGGACTCAAGACCTTACTGGGTTGGTTAAGGAAATCCGACGACAGATGGCTCTGAACCAGGAGGACTTGGTTCGGCAGATTGCTATCAGCTACGCCACCGTTAACCCGTGGGAAAGAGGTAGCGATGAGTTTAGATGCCTGTATGTTTGAGAAAGAAGCAGATCTCACTCGTTACATCCTTGATTTCTTACCTAAGTATTTCAAGGGAACAGCCCAGTGCTTTCGTTTTAGCGTTGAGGTCAGCGTTGGAGGAACCATTGCCGATGTGGCGGCCGTAATGTGGAATGAACCCCTTGTTTCGCCTCCTCCTTTGTCCGTTCGTGATAGCGTTGTGTTAGCCACACTACGCCGATTTGGACCGACCCGGGTGGATATTCTTGAGGCTCGGTGTGGTCTACATCGCGGCGCCCTCCGAACCGGTGATCTGGACCGCCTTGAGGCACTTAGCCTTGTCGATCGTGGTCCGGGAGGCCGGGTCGTTCTTGCGACGGACTGGGCCCGGCGTATCCGCATCGTGGCCATCGAAGTCAAGCTTCGAGATTGGCGTTCCGCGATTCGCCAGGCCCAACGATACCTACGCTATGCGGACGAGGCGTTCGTCGCACTTCCAGATCCTACTGTTCAGCGACTGAATGGCGCCCTCAAACTCTTCGAGCGGGCGAGCATAGGACTTCTCTCCGTTGGCCCCGGACTGACAGTCAAGGTTCCAGCAGCTCTGAGTTCGATGCATGATTGGCGCCGAGAGTTCGCCGCATCACGTTTACTCGCGGAGCGTACCCCATGCTCGACATAATTGAGAAGCTCAACCAGGCACTGCCCGACGATTATACTGTCGAGTGTCCACTCGGGCAGGGGGGGCAAGGTGCTGTCTTTCTCGGGTACAAGGGCGATAGCCAGAAGGTGGCTCTCAAATTTTTCGAATCACCGGACCCAGAGCGCCTTAGAAGAGAAATCCTTCTGTTGCAATCTGTACGCTGTGACTGGGTCGTAAAGCTACTTGATTTTTGTATCATCCGACTTGAGGAACGGCAGGTACCAATGGCGGTCTACGAGTACGTGGACGGCGGTGACTTGCGCCAGGTCATCAGGAACGGCGAACAGTTTGAACCGGATATTCTTCTGCAACTGGGTGAGCAGATTGGGAGTGCTATCGAAGCGCTTTGGCAACGTCGCATCGTCCACAGGGATATCAAACCGGATAACATCGTTCGAGCGTCGGATGGGCGTTTCGTACTAGTGGACGTAGGTTTTGCACAACACCTGAACCTCAGTACCATCACCCATCCCGCTGGTCAGCCTGGGACCAGCGGATATCGATCGCCAGAGCAGTGCGGCGCAAGGCGCCGGCTCACAGTGCACTCTGACGTATTCTCCTTTGGCGTGACCATCTTCGAGGTCGCGACTCACAAGCATCCCTGGAACAGGAATCAGGCGCTCATCGGCCGAACCCAACCGGCATCTTTGAGGCACTTACGCCCGGACTTGGATTTCCGGTTCGTCGCGCTTGTCGAACAGATGCTGAGACTAAGACCCTCGGAACGCCCGCCAAATCCGGGCAGTCGATTTCGTCAGCTGCGAGGTGCATGATGTTTCTTCTCAACATTGGTTATTCATGGAAACTTCCTTCGGTACTCGACGGTCTCCAGGGCGCCGTGCTTCTCGCTGTCCACAACAACTCGGCTCGGGTTGAGCGTGAGCGGCGAAGTGCCGAACTTCAGCGGTTCCTAATGGACCCTCAACTGTACCTGTCCACTCTCGATCCGCGCGGAAGGACCAAGGCGTGCGCTCGGCTGGCATCATATCGGTGGTTTCAGGTCCCCAACGTTGAAGCCTATGATAGCTCCCAAGGTGGGCGGCGCGAATGGGAGTCAGACCTCCGCAGCCGTATCGAGGATTTGTGGCCGGGGCGTCCGCCGAGCGACGAGGACGACATTAACCGGGCCTGCGTCGATGCGGTCGAGTTCCAAGAGAGAATCGGTTGTACGCATGTGATCATACCCGCGCCCCTAATCGCGGAACGTGAGGACGAAGGCGAATCGGCTGGAATCTGGCTGGACGCAGGAATACAGGCCGCGCGAGAGTTGGACGTGACCCTTCCGTTGTTGGCGACAGTTGCAATCAGCGAAGGGGTCCTAAACGACGCTGCCTTCAGGGACGATGGTCTGATTGAGGGCGTCGTCGATCACATTACATCGCGTGGAGGAGAGGTCGATGGCGTTTACATAGTTATTATGCAGACGCGTTGGCCTTCTCACCCGTTTCAAGCCTCCCCCGAGGTCATCAAGGCGTACCTTCAGTTGTCGAGCCGGTTCCGCAACGCAGGTCTCGGGGAGGTTATCGTCAACTTCGCTGACCTGGCGGGACTGCTGGCCTGCGGTGTTGGGGCTACTGGGTTCGCAACAGGTCCATCATCGAGTTTGCGCTGCATCAACATCGAGGGTTTCCTTGATGAAGGTGGAGGCATTGCTCTCCCCTACTACTACTCCCACAAAACTGCTGGCGAATACCTGTCAGAAACCGACCTCGACCGGATTGTAGAGGCCAGAGCTTTTCGGGCCATCGTTGACCGGACAAAGTTCAGTGAAGCCCTCGTTAGAACACTGTTACGGGGTGGGTCTGCGGCCTCGGTGCCCGGCTGGGCAGAGAGCCAGAATAACCGGCGTGACGCCCACCAGCATTTCGTTCAGCGAATGCTTGACGAGGGGCAAAGACTTGCGCAGCTGCCGACGCTTGATCAACGGCTCGAGAGAATCCGTGACTGGCTTGATGACGCGGAGGCCAAAGCTCTCTTTGTGGAGAGACGTGTTGGAGAACGGCATGGGCCATCGTTTGGGCGTCGAGCCCCAGTGGAGGAGTGGGCAAACATCATAGAAGAGATGGTGGAATAGGCGGTTTCTGGAGAGAGCCATTGGAGGCTTACGGGAGGTCGTTGGGAGTTGCCGCTGTCGAGTGTCCTTGGGCAGACGACAGTGGGCTATCTCCCGGCCATCGACCGCCTCGAGATCTTCCTGCCCGGCGGACCCTGCCCCTACAGGTGTGTGCTGTTGCCGGCCATCATCCACGGAGGTACCGTTCCCGCCTGGCTCTATGTCGGTGTCGCCCCTTTCATCGGGCGCGGACGCTCCCGCAGGGCTTCTGGTCTGCATGAAGCAGTATTTCGGTCGAGATCAGCTTTTCTCTTGCTTTTTTCTTGCTTTTTTCTTGCACGTGATATAACATATGCGAAAACCTTTAGTGATATCAGGCTTTGTCCCTACCACGAAGGAAAGGTCGATGGTTAGAAGAGAGAAAGATTACCCGGCATTGATAAAGACCGTGCGCGAGCAACTTGAGCTCAGCCAGGAAGACCTGGCTCGGGAGCTTGGCGTCAGTTACACCACCATCAACCGG
>CAZGYL010000608.1:0-3664 GCA_964529985.1 uncultured Planctomycetia bacterium
GGGGGTTTTGGTCTGCCTCGCGTATCTGGATCCCCGATCTGAAGCACCTGCGCCATTACTATCTAGTTCAGTACTTCTATGGTTCGGCTTCGCGACGCGGCGCTCCGCCGATACCCCTTCAGGGTGTTTGGACAGCTGATGCGGGCACTTTACCGCCGTGGAAAGGCGACTATCACAACGATCTGAACACTCAAATGACCTACTGCGCTTATCAGACCTCAGGCCGCTTTGAGGAAGGGCGCTGTTTCCTGGATTTTCTCTGGAACCTGCTTCCGGCGTTCCGCTCCTTCGCGCGGAAGTTCTACGCTGCGCCCGGCGCCGCCGTTCCGGGGGTCATGACGCTTGACGGAAAACCCATGGGCGGCTGGCCGATGTATTCGCTTTCTCCGACGAACGGCGCGTGGATAGCTCACCTTTTTTACCTGCACTGGCGCTATACAATGGACAGGGAATTCCTGCGGAATCGGGCCTATCCTTGGTGCCGCGAGATCGCAGAATGCCTTCTTCATCTGCTTAAGCCCGACGCACAGGGTGTCTTGAAACTTCCGCTTTCCTCTTCACCCGAATACCACAGCAACTCTCTGCGGGCATGGCTGACACCCAACAGCACATACGACCACGATTGCATGGCGGAGCTCTTCGGTGACCTGGAAGAGATGGCCGTAGCTCTGGGGAAGTCCAAGGAGGCGGCGCGCTGGAGAGCGGCTTTCAGGGGCCTCGGGGAACGGCCTGTGGATCCAGAGACGCTCTGCCTCATGCTTAGTCCTGATGAGAAACTCACTCAATCCCACAGGCACCTTTCCCATTCAATGTCGATTCATCCTTTCTCGCTTCTTACAGTTGAGGGCAGCGAAAGGGACCGGGCGATCATCCGCGCGACCTGCGAGCTTTATGACAAGCTGGGCACACGAGCGTGGTGCGGGTACAGTTTCTCTTGGATGGCATGCTTGAGAGCAAGAGTGCGGGACGCTGCCTCCGCGATCCACTACCTGGATATCTACCAGAAGGCTTTCATCCTGAGAAACGGCTTCCATGTGAACGGCGACCAACTGCGTGCAGGCTATTCAGCCTTCACCTACCGTCCTTTTACTTTGGAAGGTAACTTTTTGGCCTCTCAGGCTGTTCACGAAATGCTCCTTCAAAGCTGGGGAGGAATCGTGCGCGTATTTCCCGCCGTTCCGAAAAGGTGGCATGAGGCTTCTTTCGACAACCTGCGGGCTGAAGGCGGTTTCTCGGTCTCAGCACGCAGGGAAAAGGATAAAACCGTTTGGGTGAAAGTCCGCGCCGGCACCGACGGGCTCCTCAGGCTCAGGGATCCTTTCGGCGGCAGGAAAGCTGTGTGGAACCGCGCCGATGTGAAAAAGAAGGGCGAGAACTACGAAGTCTTTCTCCACAAGGGCGAAAGCTTGGTGGGGACTCCGCCGGGGAGCCGCAATTGAGGAAAGGCAACTACATGACCGCGAGGTCGTACGGCCTGCTCGCTCAGGCCTTTGCCCTCTTGCTTCAAGCGGGCTGTGCAGCCGTGCGCGCTCCGCAGATCGACCCTCCGCTTGCTGAGGCTGTAGCCGAAGGGAGGTGGGAAGAAGTACTTAGGCTTGCTGAAGGGGAACTGGCTGAGTGCGGCGGTGATCTGACAGAACAGATAGCCCAAGCGGCTTCTTCTGGCGACTGGCAACGCGTGCGGACGCTTGTTGAAGCCAACCTGCATGTGCCGGACGCCTGGCTTGTCGCCACGTTCTTCCGCATGAATGCATGCCGGTTCCTGGGTCGTTTCGAGAAGTGGTCACGCTGCGTTGATGGCCTCCAACGTGTGTGCGATCAAGATAAAGAGCGACTTGCGGTCATAATAGATGCGGCCCGGGCCGTTAAAAACAGTCACCCTGAAAGCGCCCGGGCATGGGACATCTACGGAGCAGCATGTCGCCTTGCAGGCGAACTTGATCGTGCTTTGGCCGCGCACACCAAAGCCATCAGTATCAAGTCGGATTACGTTTGGGCGTATCAGAACCGCGGCCTTGCCTGGTGGCTTAAGGGGAATCTCCAGGCATCTATCCGGGATTTTGAAAAAGCTCTCTCGCTAAGGCCGGACGATGCGCTTCTCTATGTAAACCAGGGAGTAGCTTTCCGAAGTGCAGGTGACCTGGAACAAGCACTTCGCAACTACGATATTGTAACCTCATTAAGGCCTGATCTTCCTGCAGCCTATGTGAACCGCGGGATCATCTACAGGCAAAGAGGCGATCTTGACAGGGCTGTTGCCCAGCACACAAAAGCGCTTGAGCTACGGCCCGACAATGCTCTTGCCTACCTGAACCGAGCTGTCGCGTACAGGCAAAAAGGCATGCCCGACCGCGCGCTTGAGGACTTTGAGAAGGCAATTGCGCTCCGCCCCTATTTCGCTGTCGCCTACCTAAACCGTGCGAATGCGTACGACGATTTGGGCAAGTATGAGAAGGCGCTTGCCGACTACGAAACGGCGCTGGAGCTGAAGCCCGACTTCGCCAGGGCTTATTTCAACAAGGCACTTACGCTGAAGAAAATGGGTAAACGAAAAGAGGCTGCAAGAGCGCTGCGCAGGTTTCTGGAGGTGGCACCCAAGGGCGGGGCTGATTGGCACCTACAGGCGGCACAAGCTGAGCTGCTTCGGCTTGAAGCCCAAGAGTAACAGGCGGGCCGCACTTCCATGTGCCTCGTCCAATAACTACCTTCCGCTTTTGGCTCTTCGCCAAAACCGGACTCGGGGCGCCCGGCGGGGCGAATTGTGGGAAGTGGAAAGTGCTTTCTCGGTGAAGCACTGGTCTATAGTTCGGCTGCACCTGCGGCCTGTCACCTCAGTCGGCCGTTGAGGTAAGATATCCCCAAAGGCGCGTGACCTGGTTTTGTCCGCCGAAAACCCGAACCACTTAAAGAGGGCTTTTGTAGTGAAAAAGCAAGAGAACTCTTCGTTGTACAGCGCAATGGTCTTGGGGTGCTTCTTGTTTTTAACCCTGGCTTCTTGGGCCGCAGCGGCAAAACCGCAGCCCCCGAAAGAGGAACCTCTCCTGATGGGAGGTTGCGGGGGGATTTATATTCTGGCCGATCCGGGCCTTCTTGAAGTTGAAATCTTCAAGCGTGATCTGAACCGGCGGGGAGCTCCGACCGAACTCAGAGCGATCTTGGCGGGACCCGACAGAATGGTCCTTAAGGAAGTCTGCATACCGGATGACGGAAAACCGAGAGGCAAGGGCCCTGGGCCGCTTCAATCGGTCCGCTTATCGTATCCGGTGACCCGCCGCGGAGTTTACGTGGTCAATGTCACAGTTTCAAACGACCGGTATGGAACCGACATACGCTGGGGTTTCAGAACCACGGCGAAGAAATACCTCGTTGAAACCGCAAGGGGGCATAAGGACGAAAGGCACACAGAGCCGATCGTCCTTACAAGCCCCGGCAGACCGGCTGATATCTGTTTCCACCCGCGCAAGGAGGCGTTTTCGATCGAGGCAAGCGGCCTGCCCCCGAGCGTGAAGCAGCTTCTGCTTTTCGACTCCTCCGGCTCACTCGTTCTCAAGCTTCCTGTTTCAAAAGGCAAAGCTGTCGGCACAGCTCCTCCCGCAACAAAGGGGAGACATGCGCCCTGGCGGCTTCACCTGCCGCGCGCTCAGGCGATCGTGCGTATTGAGGG
>CAZGYL010000609.1:0-3656 GCA_964529985.1 uncultured Planctomycetia bacterium
GATTCGAGGCGACCTCGGGGCGCAGCGGGCGCCGGCCGAAGGCCTCCCGCACGATCTTGTAGCATCTTCCAAGGTAGCGCAAAGCTGCTTTATCGTTTGAAACGCGCCCGTAAGCCGGCCTTATCTTAAGCTGCTGCGGCGGGCTGAGATCCTCAAGCGACGGTTTTTTCTTGAAAAGCGCATACAGCTTACGCGAACGGTATACGCTCCGCCAAGCGATCGTGCGGAGCATGTCCTCCAGGTGCAGGACCCCGGCACCGTATCTGTAACGGTAAGCGGGATATTTCTTCAACCATGCCGCAAACTCTTTTTGCAACTTTATCATTCGAGGCCGCCAGTTGTTGTCCACAAAAGCCCGCCAGGCCTTTGTATCCAGCCCTCCGGCCGTCTGGTACTTGAGCTTCTGCTCTGCGGCCTCAACCTCGGTTATGAACTCGTTGTTCAGAGCAACCGCACGGGCCAACAACGATTTAATAAACTTCTTGACCTCCGCTTCCGCCTTCTTCTTGTCCTCGGGTGTCCCGATGGTCAGATTGCGCACGAAAGGTTTATAACGCACGGAGGCCAGAAATTTTTCGATTTGTCTCTGCATCCGCGGTTCTTGGTCATCCACATGGATTTCCATGTCGATCTCATACGTGGTATCAGGCGGCAGCGGGCAGGTCGGCTTGATGACGGCGGGGCCGACGCTTGCATCCGGCTTGACCGTAACGATACACCGCCCGACCTCGAAGAAGTTATACAGGAGCTTCAAACGGATTTTGGTGCCGGCGGGGAAATTCTTGGTCGTTCCGGCAACCGTTATGGTCGCTTTCTGAGCCCTGCGGTCGTATTTCACATCAACCTTTGTGAGATTCAAAACAAGCTCGCGCTGCTGGGCGGCGCCTGCCGGCCGCACCAGCCCTCCAAGAAACAAACCAAGCAAGCACAGAAGCGCGACAGTCTTCCTCCGCACTTTTTTCGTCCTCCTCTTCAGCGTCACTTCCCGGTAAGACCCACTCGCAGCCTGCGCTTTCCGGCCAGAGCTTCGTAGTTCACCGGGAGATCTTCCCAAGAAAGAATTTGGGTTGCGGGAAGGAAATACGTCAGGGTCACATCGTCGATAACCGGAGTTCCCACGGCGACCGCGCCGTAGTTTCCGGTACCTTTGTCAGCCACCATATCGAACCGATACACGATCTGGAGAGGCTCGTTCGCAAGACCTCTGCCGGTAGGCTTTTGAAGCACAATGCCCCCGAGCAGGTTACGCGCCACACCGCTCACCTCAAGCCACGGAGCGCGCGGGAACCTGCGGAAGCCTATTCCCCGCAGGTAGACATTCGCCTGAACCGGTGTTTTGTTTACCCTGACGACGTTGCCCCGCGGCCCGTGATAAAACGGCATATGATACTCGGTCCAAGTAAACGACCGCAGCCTGACGGCTTCAGATCCCTGCGGCAACGAGATCTCAAACACGTTGTGGTACCTACCCATGTTTGTGGTGAAGTACCCGCGGACCCGACCGGCGGCCGTTGAGAAGAAGCTTTCAAAAGTTCCGCTGAAGCACACGAATTCATCGATCGTGGCGTTCGCCGGGAAAATCTTAAGCCACGGCAACACAAAGCCGCCGATTCCGCCGCGGCCTGCAACCCCGCCGCCTCCCCCTCCCCGGCCCGGAGTCGCCCGCAAATTATAGGAAAACTTGAAAAGCCCCGTCCGGGGATCGGCTTGCCTGCGGATGATTCCGCCGATCGTAAGCTCGTCATAAGGGACTTTGGTGTTCAACGCCACAAAGTCTTCTTCCCCGAGAATCCCGTAGGTGACGCTCGTAACAGCCTCCGCACGCTGGAAATCAACAAACGCACGCACGCGGGTCTCCGAGTAATCAAGATCGTTCCAGGTCACAGCCACATGGTGCCACTCACCGGCCTTCCAGCCCGAGATATCAACAAGCACCTCGCTCCTTGCAAAAGCCTTGTTGGGATCGCGCTGTATCTTCTCTTCCTCCTTTCCCGGAGCTCCACCCGCTCCGCCCTCCTCTTCAGGTGGAGGCAAAAGGCCGTTTGAGCCGTGCATGCTCGGAACGCCGAACGCCCGGTGATAGTACATGCGGACGATCCTGAGCTCGCCGAAGCTGTTCTTGAAAATGTAGAATTGGTTTCCCTCGGATGACCGGGGCGTGTTGCCGATATCGCTTACCACCTGCGTGCACCCCACAAGCCCGCAGAACACCGGATCGTTGGTATCAAAGTCGAAGCGGATCCAAAATGCAATTCCGCCCTGATAGTATCCTACGTTTCCGCTGTTGCCCTGCACTGAAAACGGCCCGTGCGCACCCGGATTCCACTGGCTGGGTCCTGCGGTGAGCTGAGAGGCCGGAAACATCGCGATACCGTTACCTCGAGTGGGCGCATTGAAAATGTTTGTATGGAGCCCGTCGGGGCGTAGGTTGTCCCCGTCAAGGAAGGTCTCGCTGAAACGCGGCCACTGGAGCACGCGAAGCAGCGAACCGGCCTCACCGCCCATTCCCATGTAAACCTGATTGCTGCCCTGCCTGTCAGGCCACGCAGTGTACCGGTACGTGTAAAGCTTCCCGTACTTTGAATAAAGAGCATCGAGCACCGAACTGAAAAGGCGCTCGAAACGGCTCACCGCCCCACCCAACTGCACATCTCCTTCGGCTATAACGCGGCCGCGTTGCCAACCGCGGCGGACAAGCCGGAGAAACTGTGCCTCTTCCTGGGCCTTGCGGAACATGAAACCGTGATAGAAAAGTACGTTCTGCATGGGACGGAAGTATTGTTCGCGGGCGCTCGGAGTCATCTTCAGCAGCATCGCATCAGTGTGGTTCATCAGTTGAATGCTTCCGTCCACCGTCGAGCCCGAGGACATGTAATCCGTCGCTGCTATAAGCGGCTGGGGATACGTCATGACGTTATCCCGGCCCGACCGGCTGCCGCGCCGGCTGCTGAACTGTCCCGTTCTGAACTGTTTGGCGAAGTCGTATTGAGTTGTGTGCCTCAGAACATCGAAAACTTTTATGACGGCTCTTGCCTTTCGGTAAAGCTTGGCGCTGGCCAACCCCTGGCTCGGATCGTACTTGTCGTCAAGCTCGGCCAGCGCTACGACTTCGTAGTAGCCGCAGCTGTCGAAACAGAATTCCGTAGTGTACGCGCAATAAACCTCGCTGCGGCTGGGCCGCCTCTGCAACTGGAGGTCAGGCAGCCAAGGTGAAACAAGGGCGGTTTTATCAACCGGAAGCGCCGCGCCCCTGTTGTATCCATACCTCGAAAATCGTGTATTGGGGTTGAAGTTTGCGTTGATCCCGGCCCGCACGGTCTCATAGAACCAGCTGTTCGAACCGTCCACAGGCAGGCCCAGCCTGCTTCTCTCGCCCCGCTCTCTCGGGTCGGTGCCGCGGCCCCACAGGTAGGCCACAGCCGGCGAACCGCCCCCGCCCGAACGCAATATCCCCTCAAAGCGCCTTTCATGAGGAATCAGCGGGTCGATCACAACAACCTGCCTCGGGTTGGGCAACATGCTTATGGGGAGGCGTGTATTCACGAACTCCTGGAAGCCGCCTGCATTCCTCCGCCCCGTAGACCATGCAACAAAAGGGCGCTGTCGCCGCTCGCGGATCACCAGATTCGCGATCATCCATGCCTGCTGGAGGTTGA
>CAZGYL010000610.1:0-3655 GCA_964529985.1 uncultured Planctomycetia bacterium
CGTGGCTTAGGGCCTTGATCAGGGCGCAGACAGGGAGGCCGACCACATTTGTGTAAGAGCCGAAAATGGATTCCACCATAAATGCCCCGATCCCCTGAATGGCATAGGCCCCGGCCTTGCCGAAGGGTTCACCGGTGTCGCCGGCAGAGCAAGCGGCGCGCCGGCGCGGCACTTCGATGCGGCTTTGGGCCAAATCTGCAACTTCATGGGCACGCTTCAGACGGAGTGGGCGGGGGCGCAGTCGTTCTCTTCTTTCGATACATACCTGGCGCCTTTCGTCCGCTATGACCGTCTTGACTACCGGGAGGTGAAGCAGGCGATTCAGCGTTTCGTTTTCGGGTTGAATATCGCAAGCCGCTGGGGCCAGACTCCTTTTACCAATATCACCCTCGATTGGACCGTGCCGCCCGATCTTGCTTCGCGGCCCGCAATCGTGGGCGGGAAGCCGGTGGGAGAGACTTACGGAGCATTTCAGCGCGAAATGGATATGATCAATCGCGCGTTTCTTGAAATCATGCTGGAAGGGGATCGCGATGGCCGCATCTTCACCTTCCCGATTCCGACTTACAACCTCACCAAAGACTTCTCCTGGGAATCCCCCAACGCCGAGTTGCTTTTTAAGCTGACCGGCCGGTACGGCACGCCGTATTTTCAGAATTTTATCAATTCGCACCTCAGGCCGGGAGATGTGCGGGCCATGTGCTGCCGCCTGCAAATGGACCTCAGGCAGCTCGCAAAACGCACGGGCGGAATATTCGGCAACGGAGAGTCAACCGGCTCTGTGGGGGTTGTTACCCTGAACCTCCCGCGCTTGGGCTATCTCTCCGGCAATGAGCGCGAATTCTTTGAGGCTCTCGGCGATCTTATGGATAGGGCCAGGGATGCGCTTGAGATAAAGCGCAAGGTTGTCCAAAGGAACATCGACGGGGGACTCCTCCCCTACACAAGGCATTACCTCGGAACGCTGAAACGGCATTTTTCAACAATAGGCCTTGTTGGAATGAACGAGTGCTGCCTTAATCTGTTGGGCGTTTCAATCGCAGACCCGAAGGGTCATGATTTCGCCCAGAGGGTGCTCAGGTTTATGCGCGACCGAACGCTGAATTATCAGGAAGAGACCGGACACCTATACAACTTGGAAGCTACTCCGGCTGAAGGAACGGCTTATCGCCTGGCTCGCTTGGATTCAGCTAAGTTTCCTCAAATCATAACCGCCGGGGAGGATGCACCCTATTACACGAACTCAACGCACCTTCCCGTGGGTTATACCGATGATCTGTTTCTGGCTCTGAAGCTCCAAGAGGACTTGCAGAGCCTCTACACGGGAGGCACTGTTTTTCATGCTTTCTTGGGCGAACCGCTCGATGACCCCGCGGTGACAATGAAGTTGGTGCGGCGGATCGCCTCGGGGTTCCGTATCCCTTATTTCTCCATCACTCCCACTTTCAGTGTCTGCCCCGACCACGGTTATATTCCCGGAGCTCACCACACGTGCCCCCACGAGGTCGGAGCGGGGCATGAGATATGAACAGGAATCGGTGAAGAAGAGGCAAGGAGCAACAGCGAGTAAGGAGCAGCCATGAAACGGTGTGGAAAGAAAACGGAAGTGTACTCCCGCGTTGTAGGTTACTTCAGGCCGGTTCAGAACTGGAATGCCGGGAAGAAGGAAGAGTTCAAGCAGCGTTTGGTCTACAGAGTCGAGGGTGGGCGGCTGGACGGAGATCATGCGGCAAGCAAGAGCACCGCAGCGCGGTCGGATGCCCTGGCCTGCTCGTAGCGCGCAAACCGCTTGCGCGGTTTTTCGGGGGTTTCTGCCGCAGAGCTTTTCCGATTACACCGGGCATATAGCTGCAGTTCTTTTTACCGGGGGGTGCAACTTCAGGTGCCGGTTCTGCTACAACGCGCCTCTCGTGCTTGAACACGACAAACTGCCGGCTCTCCCCGCGCACCAAGCTTTGGAGGAGTTGCGCCGGCGCGCTGGATTCATCGACGCCGTGGTGGTCTCCGGCGGAGAACCGACGCTTCATTCCTGGCTGCCGGATTTTCTGAGGGAGCTTCGCGGGCTTCCGCTCCGGGTCGGACTCGATACAAACGGATCGAATCCGCAGGCCCTCGCAGTTGTGATCGAGGAAAACCTCGCCGACCGGATTGCAATGGACCTTAAAGCGCCCTTCCATAAATACGAGGCAGTAACCGGCGCAAAAGGAGTGGAGCAGCTTGTGGCGCGGAGCCTGCGACTTGTTGTGAAAACGGAGCATGAAATCAGAATAACCCTCCACCCTTCCCTTCACAGCGAAGAGGATGTGCGTGCAATGGGATCTTTGCTTGCGCAAGTCGGTGCGCGTAAGGTGGCTTTGCAGAGCTTTAAGCCATGGAAGGTTCTGGATCCCACCTTGGAACGCGGTCCCTCTT
The DNA here is from genome assembly GCA_964529985.1 of uncultured Planctomycetia bacterium. Lineage (GTDB taxonomy): Bacteria > Planctomycetota > UBA8108 > UBA8890 > UBA8898 > CAZGYL01. Next base: position 2,413 of record CAZGYL010000610.1, read on the forward strand.
ACTCGCGAAGTGAGCTTGAAAGATTCGCTCGTTGGTTTCCCGGCACAGTGATTATTCGGTAGCCAGGTGAAAGCGGCGCTGGTAGCATAACCGCGTACGCATTCACCGGTTGTGCTTGCGGAGGAAAGAGATGGCGGATTTGCGAGATCTCATTGCGTCGGGAGGTCCGGTTATAGCTGACGGAGCCTGGGGGACTCAGCTCAAGGAAAAGGGACTGAGCGGGTGCCCCGAGCTGTGGAATGATCAGAATCCGGAAGCCGTTCTTCAGGTGGCCCGTTCCTACGTTGATGCGGGAGCTCAGGTCATACTTACAAATTCCTTCGGCGGCAGCCCTTTTAAGCTTGCAGGCTGGGGACTTGAGGATCGAACCGAAGAGTTGAACGAGAAAGCCGCCCGGCTGTCCAGGGAAGCTGCGGGCGGAAGCGTGGTTGTTTTGGGATCAGTGGGCCCGACCGGGAAATTCCTCCAGCCCTACGGCCCTGTCAAGCCGGAGGAAATGGAGAAGGGATTCCTGCGGCAAATAACCGGATTGCTTCGAGGAGGGGCCGATGGGATCGTAATCGAAACCATGAGCGATATCGGCGAGGCTGAGTGCGCCTTGAGGGCGGCGCGCTCAGCCGGGGCGCCCTACGTGGTTGTAAGTATGACTTTTGAACGAAAAAAGGCCGGCATGGTGACCATGATGGGCGTTAAGCCTGAAGAGGCGGCCCGCCATTTCACTGAGAGAGATTGCCTTTGCGTCGGTGCAAACTGCGGAACGGGCGTCGATGACATGGTTGAGGTCATAAGCGCGATGGCAAGAGCCACCTCCGCCGCGCTTTGGGCGAAACCCAACGCCGGTATCCCGCGCGTTGTGGAAGGAAAGACCGTTTACCCGGAGGGCCCTGAGGAGATGGCCCGCAAAATCCAGCGCCTGCGCGATGCGGGAGCTACCGTGGTGGGAGGGTGTTGCGGCACCACTCCGGAGCATATCCGCCGGATCGCCGAACTTCTTCACTGAGCGGCCGAATTAGGCACTAAATCGGTCTTTCGACCACGGCAACGCGGTTCTTACCGCTTTCTTTTGCGCGATATAAAGCCTGGTCCGCAAGCTCCAAGAACGCATCGGCGGACATCGGCGGCCGGTATGAAGCGGCGCCGCACGAGACGCTGATTCGTATGGGCTCCTCGCGTTCCGAAAAAGCAGGAAAAGGGTATTCGGCTATGCGGCGGCATAGCTCTTGTCCTTTCGCCTCGGCTCCAT
>CAZGYL010000611.1:0-3649 GCA_964529985.1 uncultured Planctomycetia bacterium
GAAGGCCTCCAGTCAATGGGCTTGGATACCGGTCCGAGCCAGACACCGGTCATACCTTTAATGGTCCGCGACAACATGCTGACCTTCAAACTGTGGAGGGTTCTGCACGACCGGGGGCTTTTTGTGAACGCAGTCGTGCCGCCTGCGGTGGCGCCTGCAAACAGCATGCTGCGTTTGAGCGTCATGGCGACCCATACCAAGGAACAGTTGACCCGGGCGCTTGAAACCATTGAGAAGTCCTGCCGCGAACTCGGTCTGATTTCCCGCCAAGCGTAACGGTGCAGGTGGAGCTCGATGGCCGGAATTGTGGAAGTGCGGACGCGCAGCGATCTGCACCGTTTCATAAACTTTCCTTACAAGCTTTACCGTGATGATCCCATGTGGGTGCCGCCTTTAAGGCGCACCGTGCGGCGGCTCCTTACCGTTCACCCGTTTCAGCGGATCGCAACCAGCCGTTACTTTCTTGCATTGCAGAAAGGGCGGGTCGTCGGCAGGATCGCTGCTATTCACAACCCGAGGTACAACGAATTTCACAAGAGCTCCGTTGGTTTTTTCGGCTTTTTTGAGTGCGTCAACGATCCGGCTGTCGCCGGAGACCTTTTCAATGCAGCCAGAGAGGCATTGGAACCGTACGGCCCCTCTGAGATACTCGGGCCGGCAAGCCCCAGTTCGAACGGTGAATTCGGCCTTCTTATCGAAGGCTTCGACAGGCCGCCTTCGTTTCTCATGCCTTACAACAAGCCTTACTATCGGGATCTTATCGAAGGGGAAGGCTTTACCAAAGCCAAGGACCTGTACGCTTACGAGTTGGTGCGCGAAAACCTCAATCATGAGGCTGTGGCTCTTCTGGAAAGGATCGCTTCGCGGGTGCAGAACCTGCGGGTCCGCCCTCTTGATATGCGCCGCTTTGAGGAAGATATCCATGCCGCCCTTGCCGTGTACCATCGGGCATGGGAACGCAACTGGGGTTTCGATCCGTTTTCAGAGAAGGAATTCCGGTTTGAAGCGGCCGATCTGAAGCAAGTGGTGGATCCGCGGATATGCCTTTTCGCTGAAGTGGGGGGGCAACCGGTGGCCTTTGCTTTGTCGCTTCCCGATATCAACATGGCCCTGAAGAAGATAAACGGCCGCCTGTTTCCCTTCGGATTTATCCGCTTCTTAGTTGAAATGCGGAAGGTCGATCGCATCCGAACGCTTCTTCTCGGTGTTGTGGAAGGGTACCGCGGCAGGGGCCTGGATGCTCTTCTTTACTGGGAGACCATACGCCGGGGGCTCGAAGCCGGTTACCGGGCGGCTGAATGTTCCTGGATACTGGAAGACAACCATCGCATGCGCAAGGCGATAGAGAGACTGGGAGGGGTTATAACCCAGACATACCGTGTGTACCGCCGAGTGTGTTGAAGAGGCCAGCGGAAAGCGGATCCTGCTTACAGGTGGTACCGGATTCGTCGGGCGCCATGTGGCTGAAGCGCTTCTTGAAAGCGGCGCAAAGCTCCGCTGTCTTGTAAGGACGACAAGCAGGTACCGCTGGTTGCTTGAGCGCGGCGTTGAATTGTGTTTCGGTTCCCTTGCGGACGAAACGAGTCTCTCTGAGGCTTGCCGTTCTTGTGATGCCGTCATTCACGTAGCCGGCGTAACCAAGGTACGGGAGATTTCAGAGTTTTACGCGGTCAATCAAAGAGGAACCGCGCTTCTTGCCTCCCAAGCGGCGCGCCGGGACTGCAGGCGTTTTATCTATTTGAGCAGTTTGGCGGCCTGCGGGCCTTCGCGAACGGGCAGGCCTCTTACAGAAGCTGACCCGGCCCGCCCCGTTTCGGATTACGGCCGCAGCAAACTGGCCGGTGAGCTGGCTGTGCGCGAGCACGCAAGAGGTTGGGTGATACTGAGGCCGCCTGCTGTGTACGGCCCTTTTGACCGGGACATCTTCCCCTTTTTCAAACTCGCAAGTTTCGGGGTCGCACTGCGGATCGGCCGGGCTGAGCGGACGATAAGCATGATCTATGTTAAGGACTTGGCGCGATCGGTCGTGCGTGCTTTGAGTGCTCCTCCGGGCAGTGTTTATTTTGTGGCCGACCCGAGACCGTACGGCTGGAAGGAGATAGGCAAGACGTTTGGAAAAGCCGTAGGCCGGAGGGTGAGTTTTCTCCCCGTGCCTTTTTCCGCAGTCAGAACGGCGGCGTACCTGAGCGATCTTTCGGCCCGTTTCTCAGGAAAACCTGTCATATTCAACCGCGACAAGCTCAAAGAGCTTTGTTTCCCTTGCTGGACCTGTTCCAGCGGGCTTTTCCAGTGCGAGCTTGGTTTTACTTTCCGCTATGATTTAGAAAAGGGCGCTGCCGAGACGGCTCTCTGGTACAGCGCCCAAGGGTGGCTCTAAGCGGCCGGAGACCGCTCAGACCGGTGACAGAGACCTCCTATCGGATCTTCTGAAGATCGCCCGTAATCCAGAAGCCCCGGAACCACCGGCCGCAGTGCCGCCTTGCGGGTTCCACGAGTCAACACTTCGATCGCCTTTTGTGCACTTGAGACTTCAAAGCGCCGGGAAGCCGTAACGAAGCCTTCGAGCTCGAAGCGGAGAAGAAGCTCCTGCCTTTCGGAAAACCCGTCCTGTGAAAGACCGTCTTCGCTGTCGGTTTTCCCGCTTCTTGTTCCTCTTGAGGCCTTGAAGGATCCTATTGAGGCTTTAAGAGATTCCAACGGGTTGGTCTCCGTATCGCTGACAATGCCGCAAGCGCCCGCTGAGTCGAGCCGGCTTCCTGCAGGAGGCGTTGAGTCGCCGTCTCCGCCGTCTTCACCATTCCAATTTGAAATCAAAGGTTGCAGACTCAGCCAGAAAAGGGTGCCTAAAATGCTCAAGCGACAAAGGTGTTCATTGATCATGCTGAACCTCCTTACGTTCTCGGCGCGCGTTGAACGACTCGGCGCACCGGGAGGCCAGGACGACTTCAGGCGGCAGGCCGAACTGACCTGCACCCGCCTACTTGTAGGAAGCGTAAGGATTTCGAGGGGGGGACATATTTTTCTGCACGCTCCGGCGATGGAGGGGTTTTTGTACAGCAGGCGATTTCAAAGGTTTTTATAGGGGCTTCGGCCCCGGTCCGGCGAAAGGAAGGTTCAGGTCGCCGAGAAACCGGCGCAGGCAGCGGAGGAGTCTGCGGCGCGCTATGAGTGCACCGGCTGCAAGGCGGGCGGCTTGAGGCAGCGTAAAAAATATTGCACTTACAGGCCGGCGCTTACCTGCGAGCCACAGGGGGACCCTTGTTTTGCTTGTATCACTTACAGCTCTAAGGACCGCAAACGGCTTGTTTCGCGCCGAAGCCCAAGCCGCTTCTGGCCCGCTTTCCATGTCAACCACCCAAGCCCCTGTGGATTTTGCAAGTTTGAGCTTTTCGGCGGGCTCCGACACAACACTGCGCATCGTTAAGACTGCAGGGACTGAGAGCGCGCCTGCTGCAACCAACCGCCCGTGAAGCTCCGGATCCACCTCAAAAGAGCGGTTCTGCCAGAGCACTCTTTGAGGCGCGACGAGAGCGCCGGCGGAAAGCGAGGGGTCAAGTCCGCCTGCTATTCCGATACCCAAGAAACCTTTCAGGGGTTGCTGGAGCGGGGAGTTCTCAAGTGCATGCAATCGTGAAGCCCTGATCCCCAC
>CAZGYL010000612.1:0-3646 GCA_964529985.1 uncultured Planctomycetia bacterium
CTTCGAGTCCGGGTAACACCCGCGGTAGCGTCCTGAAGGTCCGTGGAAGCGCACGTACAGTAATGGAGCAGTTACAACGGCCGGGCAATCAACACCGTCCAGATCATGCACGCAGAAGGTCACACGGTGTTTGCGGAGGAAATCGAAAGTTTCCTGGTCGAACCAGGAGCGGTGTCTCAGCTCAAGAAAGACAGGCACCTGCGGCGGAAGCAGTTTGAGGAACGCCTCAAGGGCGGCAAGATCCTTCTTGTACTTCGGTGGAAGCTGCCATAGGACTCCTGCAAGCTTGCGTTCCAGAAGAAACGCCCTCTCGTAAAAGACCTTGACGCTGTCTTCGCAGTTTTTCAGGCGTTTTCGGTGACTTACGAAACGGCTGCCTTTAAGCACGAAGCGGAAGGAACGCGGTGTTCGATCCCTCCAGGAAACGATCGTTTCGGGCTTGGGCAGGTGATAGAAGGAGCTGTTTATTTCAACGCAATCAAAGTGGGAAGCGTAGTACTCCAGCCACTTTGCGGCGGGCAGGTCTTCGGGGTAGAAGACCCCGCGCCAATGCTGGTAAACAAAGCCGGAAGTTCCGACGTGGATCATGTTGAAGGGCACCTCCTCAGGTCGCCTTTTCCGTGCTGCTGAGCGGTTCCGGCCCTCTGGGATCGTATGGTAAGCTGGGAGGCCGAGCAGGGCAACGAGCTGAGGGTGGACGTATGGCCGAAGAGTTCGACTATTTACTTCAGGGCGGCAGGGTGGTTGACGGAACCGGCGGCCCGCCTTACGAGGGTGATGTGGGACTGCGCTCGGGAAGGGTGGCAGGTATCGGGAGCCTGAAAGGCTGCAGAGCACGGCGGAGGATCGATTGCCGCTCTCTTGTAGTAGCCCCGGGGTTCATTGACCTACACTCGCACTGCGATCTGATCCTGACCCTGCCCCAGCCCCGGCTGCTAGAACTTATGGCCCCGCGGTTGCTTCAAGGGATTACTACGGAATTTGTAGGAAACTGCGGGTTGGGTTTTGCTCCCCTGAGGCCTGAGTTGCACGAAACAGCCTGCGCGCTTCAACAATTTCTTGTGCCGGAAGGCGCGCAAATCAGGTGGCGGACCGTCTCTGAGTATTTGGATTTGCTTGCCCGGCAGGGAGTGCCTCTGAACGTGGGAACGCTGGTGGGCCACGGCGCTCTGCGCCTTTGCGTAATGGGGAACGAAGCGCGGCGGGCCTCAGCTTCGGAACGCGAAGCTCTTGCAAGTCTTGCTGCGCGCGCGCTCAGTGACGGTGCATGGGGGCTGAGCTTCGGTCTCATCTATGCGCCGGGTCTTTTCGCGGACACGCAAGAGATAGTTGAGCTCGCCCGCCAGGTGGCCCGCCGGGGAGGCTTTGTAGCCTTTCACCAGAGAAGCGGCAGCCCGGAGATCGTTCTTGAGGCAGTGCGCGAGATCGTGGAAGTCGGGGCTCGAAGCGGAGCTCACGTACACCTTTCTCATGATCACGTGCAGGGCAGGCGCGCCTGGCACCTTGTGGCGTCTGTGCTCGAAATTCAGGAAAGGGCAAGGGCCCGGGGGATTAGGTTCACCTCTGATGTGATCCCCTACACAGGGGTTACAACGACCATGCTTGCGATTTACCCGCCTTGGGCCTTGGACGGCGGGCTGGAAGGCTTCTTGAAACGGGCCCGCGATCAAGAGGCCAGGAGCCGCATGCGGCGTTTCATGAGCGAGGGAGTACCCCGCTGGCCTCCGTGGGAAGGAGGCGGGCCTGCGACCAACCTTGTGCGGGACTGCGGCTGGGAAGCTGTGCGGGTGGGCGCTGTGGGTTCCGAGCGCAACAAGTGTTTCGAAGGGCTTACAGCGGTCGAGTTGGCCCGGAGTTTGGGAAAAGATCCTTTCGACGCTGTTACAGATCTTGTGCTCGAGGAACAAGGCCGGGTTGATTTGAGGTTCTTCGGGATCTCAGGAGACGAGGCTGAGGACGGACCGCTTAAGAGCTTCCTGAGGGACCCTTTTCATGGCTGCGTTTCGGACGCATGGGACGTGGGGCGCAGTAGGCCTCACCCGGGTGTTGCAGGCGCCTTCCCGCGGTTCTTGGGAAGATACGGGCGGGAGGCCGGGCTTTTCCCCCTCGAAGAAGGGATCCGCAGGATGACGGGTTTTCCCGCGGAGATCGCCGGACTGTCAGGCCGGGGGATCCTCAAAGAGGGGGCTTGGGGAGACGTCGTAGTGTTTGACCCGCAGAAGATCCTCGATCGGGCGACGTATGAAGAGCCTCGGCTTCCGCCTGACGGAATCGAATACGTTTTTGTAAACGGCTCACTTGTGGTAGAAAAAGGGGCGGTACGGAACCTCCGGGCCGGACGGGTGCTAAGGCACGGTGAGGATTAAGCTTAGGGAGGGCCTTGTACTCGGTGCTCGGAGCGGGCATTTACCCGGCCGAGGCGTTTTCCTGCTTTTGAGGTGGAGAATAGGGGTTGACGGAAAGCATAAAGTGCACTATTCTCATAGGGAAGGCGGATTTAGGCGGGTATTGCATTGCGCCTTTTCCGGTTTGCTCGGTTCGTTCTTCCCCTCCGGGGGAATCTCTCAGTACGGGAGGACTTGCGGATGCGCGTCTATGAGGATGCCAGCTACAGTATAGGTAACACGCCGCTTGTGCGGCTCGATCGGATCGGTAAGGGACTTAAGGCCAGGATCATAGGGAAGGTTGAGGGACGGAACCCTTCTTACTCTGTGAAGTGCCGGATCGGGGCTTCAATGATCTGGGATGCCGAGAAGCGCGGCGTTTTGAAGCCCGGGGGCACCATTGTGGAGCCGACCTCAGGCAATACCGGAATCGCCCTTGCTTTTGTTTCAGCCGCCCGCGGATACAAGCTCATTCTCACTATGCCTGAAACAATGAGTATAGAACGGCGGAAGATGCTCAAGGCTTTCGGAGCCCAGCTCATTCTCACCCCGGGCGAGAAGGGAATGCCGGGAGCGATCGCGAAGGCTGAAGAGATAGCGGCTGAGAATCCCGACTATTTTCTTCCCCAGCAGTTCAAGAACCCGGCCAATCCGGATATTCATTTCCGTACCACCGGTCCTGAAATCTGGAACGACACGAAGGGAACGATCGATGTGCTGGTCTCAGGCGTCGGTACGGGAGGAACAATAACCGGAGTCTCCCGTTACATAAAGCAGGTTAAGGGTAAGAAGATCGAAAGTGTGGCTGTTGAACCCGCCGCTTCCCCGGTCCTCTCAGGTGGAAAACCAGGGCCGCACAAGATTCAAGGCATAGGTGCGGGCTTCAAGCCGGACGTACTCGATATGAGCCTTGTGGACAAGGTGGAGACCGTTACCGACGAAGAGGCCTTTGAGGTAGCCCGGCGGTTGGCCCGTGAAGAGGGGCTGATATCGGGGATAAGCTCGGGGGCTGCAGCGGCGGTCGCCCTCAGGCTTGCTGCACGCAAGGAGTACGAGGGAAAGACGATAGTTGTCATTCTGCCCGACTCGGGCGAACGCTACCTGTCGACACCGCTCTTCGGATAGTGCCTCGTTGAGAAACCACTTTCCCGGAATCCGCCCCGACAAGGCATAAGGCACCGGCGTGTGTTCCCGGGTTTAACCGAGCACTTTTGTGCCGATACCAAGGAGGGTGCCGAGCTGGTACACCGCTGCAGTAAGCA
>CAZGYL010000613.1:0-3629 GCA_964529985.1 uncultured Planctomycetia bacterium
TGCCCCCTACAGACAGGGAGGCTACGCCAACCATGAGCCCATGCGCCCTCGGAAACTGCTCCTGCACCGCCGGGAGATAAAGCGCCTCATGGGGAAAGTCCGGGAACGGGGCCTTACCCTGATCCCACTTAGGATCTATTTCAACAAGCGGGGCTACGCGAAAGTGCTCCTGGGGTTGTGCCGGGGGAAGAAGCTGCATGACCGCAGGGAGGCGATCCGCAAGCGCGAGGAGCGTTTGGAAATCGAGAGGCACTTGAGGCGCTGAAATACTGTGAAAAACGCCGGCCTCGGACGTATAATAGTAAAGGACGAAAGATCCGGCGCTGCGAAGCGTCTTCTTAAAGGGAAGCCCAGTGGGGGCGAACTGGCTTCGACCGGGCAGAAGAGGTGCAAGCGGCGGGCAGAGGTTGCCAGGAGGCCTCTTAAAACACCTGGCGAAAAATTAATTGCGAACACTTCGTACGCACTTGCGGCCTAAAGAACAGGCCGCTACCTGCGTCCGCCCGGCCCGCGGGGCGGGCAGCGGGTTCAGCCAGCGGGCTGACCTCCGAATCCCGCCTGCGGAGGAGGAGGTGAGATCTCCAAGCAGGCTGGCGCCTGCGGATCCTGTCCGTCGGAGACGCCGGCGCGAGACCCAAAAGACGGACTACGCTCGTAGATGCTTGTACTGAACTGCGTCGGGACGGGGGTTCGATTCCCCCCGCCTCCACCAGCCTTCGCTTGCAGCAATGCGAAAAACAAAGGCTGCGGCAACGTAGCCCGAACGGCGAAGTCGCGTAAAATCAAAAGCCAACGCGCAAGCCACCGCTCGGTGCGCCTTCTCCATGAAATTCTATTACGTTTACATACCTCAATCGAAAACGTATCGTGATCGTTTTTATTCGGGATTTACAGAGGACCTGAACTCCCGTCTCAAAGCACATAACGCGGGCCGGTCTCCGCATACTTCAAAAAGGAGGCCGTGGCGCATCAAGGCAGCCGTAGCATTTGCCGATCGACGGAAAGCCCTTGATTTTGAGGCCCATTTCAAAACTCCTTCCGGTCGGGCGTTTCTTAAAAAGCGTTTGTAATGCCGCACTCCCTTCGGCCCGGATTCTGGTGGTGATTTCCGTGCCGGTATATGATTGCCCGGAATCCGGGGCAACGGAATTCGGCCGGAAAATCAGTAGACCGGCACCTGAATCCCTCGGATGACCCCTTCGCCCGACGGGGGGCCGCTTGACACAGAGGAGCCGACGTGTGTACGTTATGAAACCCGACGTCATATTATTAAACCTGACGTCGCGCCAACATATCCTGTGCCGGCCCAAGGAAACGGAGGTCAGGCAATGCAAGACAAGAAGCTTTCACGCCGGGAAAGAGAAAAACTCAGTCATCGTTGGCAGATGCTTGATGCTGCACTTGAGCTTTTCTCCGAGAAGGGGTACCACAACGTCTCCATGCATGAGATTGCCAAAAGAGCCGAGTTTGCCATCGGTACGCTCTACAAGTTCTTCAAAAACAAAGAAGATCTCTATAAAGCCCTCATGATCGAAAAGGCGGAGGAATGCCACGGAGTCCTTATGGGGGCCCTTGCCGAGGAAGACGACGTCCTGACCGTGATTGAGGATTACATCGCCGCCAAGGCGAGGCTTTTCAAGGACAACCTTACCTTATTGCGGCTCTACTTTGCAGAAACACGCGGCGCGAGCTTCAACATCAAAGCCGGGCTCGATCAAGAAATCCGCAAGCTGTACAAGAAATTCCTCATGCGACTGGCATCGGTACTGGAAGCGGGTGTCCGCAAGAAGATGTTTCACAAGATGGACCCCTATTACATGGCCTTAGCACTGGAGGGGCTCACCAACGCGTTTCTCTTCTGCTGGCTGGAAGACCCGGAGCAGCATCCTTACGAGGCAAACGTCCCGTTGATCAGGGACATGTTTTTCAAAGGAGTTTTGGCCGAATGAGGGAAACTCGATTTCACAAAAGAACATCCCGGTCTGCCGCCAAAAAGTTCATGCGAATCGTTCGGCAAGTCAGTAAATCGACTACAATCACCCGGAATCAAGTTCGCAACCGCCCTGGGTCTACCGAAATATGGTGACTTGGGCTTTCTGAACAAATCGATACCTGGAGGAGTTCCGATGCAACTCAATGAAAACCTCTATCAATCGTTAAAACCGGCCATCGTTCTAATCGTTCTGTTATGCAGCCTTTTGCTTATAGGTCGCGACCGGTCGACCCAATCCCAGGGGCCTACCGCGGTTCCGGAAGTGGCCACGGTGACGATGGAACCCCAAAAGGTGGTACTTACCACCGAACTGCCGGGCCGCACGGCTGCCTTCCGGATCGCGGAGATCCGGCCCCAGGTCAGCGGCCTGATTCTGAAGCGCCTGTTTGAGGAAGGATCAGATGTCAAGGCCGGCCAGATTCTCTATCAAATCGACCCTGCGCCGTTTCAGGCGGCGCTCGACAATGCAAGGGCCGCCCTGGGTCGGGCTGAAGCGAATCTGCCCGCGATCAAGTCGAGAGTGGAACGTTACAAGGAATTGCTGGCCGACAAAGCGGTCAGCCGGCAGGCCTACGACGACGCGGTTGCCGCCCTGAAACAGGCCCAGGCTGATATCCAATACTGGAAAGCCCAGGTGGAGATTGCCCGGATTAATCTGGGATACTGTCGTGTCACCGCACCCATCTCGGGCCGCATCGGTAGATCCAACGTGACAGAGGGTGCTATCGTGACAGCGTATCAGCCCCTGGCCCTGGCAACCATTCAACAGCTGGATCCCATATACGTTGATGTGCCCCAGTCTACTACCGAATTGCTACGGCTCAAGCGCAGGCTTGAAAAGGGTGTCCTTCGTCACAATGGGGCTGAACAGAAAAAGGTAAGGCTCATCATGGAAGACGGAACCCTATATCCATTTCAAGGGACATTGGAATTCCGTGACGTATCTGTTGATCCGACCACCGGCTCTGTAATCCTGCGAATGGTGTTTCCAAATCCAGAGGGTGTACTCCTTCCCAGGATGTTTGTCAGGGCAATCATCAGGGAAGGGGTCAAAAAAGATGCCATCCTTGTTCCCCAGCAGGCTGTAAACCGCACACCCAAGGGGCTCCCTTATGTACTGGTTGTGGGTAAGGAAGGGAAGGTCGAGAGGCGAATGCTAAAGCTGGGCCGGGCCATTGGGAGCCGTTGGCTGGTTATCTCTGGTCTGGACCCGGGCGATCGGGTGATTGTGGAGGGGCTTCAGTTCGTCCGGCCTGGAATGCCGGTAAAGGCTGCCCCGTTTAACCCTACAAAGGGCGCGACCAGGCCTCAAACTCCGCCACAAAAACGGCAGGGAGGAGGTGCCTGATGGTCTCGAGATTCTTTCTGGATCGCCCGGTCTTTGCCTGGGTCATTGCGATTGTGATGATGAGCGCAGGTGCCCTGGCCATCCGTTTTCTGCCTGTGTCGCGGTATCCTGACCTCGCTCCGCCTACCATAATGGTCATGGCCTATTATCCCGGCGCATCGGCGGAGACAGTGGAAAACGCGGTGACCCAGGTCATTGAAAACAAGATGACCGGGCTTGAAGGCATGATTTACCTCTCTTCTGCAAGCGACAACTCCGGTACATGCCGTATTGAGCTGACCTTCAAGC
>CAZGYL010000614.1:0-3620 GCA_964529985.1 uncultured Planctomycetia bacterium
TACCAGCACACGCTGTCTCTGCAGCCCAGCAAATCGGGGCCCGCGGGTTGCGGATCGGGCCCGCACTCAAGCGGAGGGGGCAGCTCGTTACCCGACCCAAAGAGGTACATAAGAAGACGAATCGGATCAGCCACGTTTATCGCCTCATCATCATTAGTGTCGGCTGCGTCAAGACAAGGCAGCCCGCCCTGCCCTGAAAAAAGGTAAGAAAGTATCTTCACCACATCAGCTATATCCACTTTCGTATCCTGGTTGGCATCGCCTCTTACAAACGGATACCTGGGATCCGGTTGCTCAAGCGGATTGTAGTAAAGAAACGCCTTGCGCCACGATACAGCTATCAGATCCTCAAGCCCGTCGCCGTTCACATCCCCTGCAAAGTAGAAATTCCTGGGAAACCCACCGAACCAATCCGGATCACTCGTCTCGGTGTAGCACACAAGCTGGAAACAAGCCCTCACCTCCCCAAGCGGTGCTTCCTTTTCCTCCAGGTCCCCTCCGAAAAGGCAAATGCCCCGGGAAGGAGGCGGCGCAGTCCGCCCGTATGCATGCTCGTCCCCAATGAGAATATCGGGAATCCCGTCCCCGTTGAAGTCCCGGCCTCCCTGTACAAAAGTAAGTCTGCCGTTGAAGTCCGGAGACTTGGGAAAGTAGACATCGAACTCCGAAGGCTTTTCCACATCTCTCGGCTCTGCAAGCTCCCTCCGAGTGCGGCCGTAGAATATGTACAGCCTTTGCTTATCGAGCTGCTCTTCGCTTTTCGGACATGCAACCACCGCCAGGTCACCTCTACCGTCACCGTTCTGGTCTCCGATACCTGAAATGCTTATAGCCCAGGCACTCCTTTGAATATCGTACTGGAAAATCTGAACCGCACCTCCGGTCTTCACCTCGCGGTCAAGGGTTGTAGAGGCTTCAAGCCACGAGCGGCCGAAAAAGACAAACAAGCCCTGCATGCTTTGATCGCCCTCTATTTCCGGGTTGTCGGTGCTGTAGGAAACGATAAGCACATCATCGAAGCCGTCCCCGTCGACATCCCCGATTCCACGCACCGACGCCAGCGAAGCCTCCAGGCCGTTTGCCGGAGGAAACATTGCGTAAAGCTTGGGCAGCGATTTCCATGACCGCTCCCGGGGATATTGCAGCGCCCCGAGAACAAAAGCCACACAGCCCAATTGCCACTCCCTGTTACCTTCGCTGTATGGCTGAGGGGTTGTCTTGAGGCCGAAATCCTGCAGCCCATCTCCATTGATATCCCCTGTGAGCACCACATCGACCCCCGGACGCCGGATCCACCCGACCACTGAATGCCTGATCAAGATCGGGCACTCGGTGATTACAAATCCCCGCTTCCAAACAAGCTCCTGAATGCTTACTTCTCCTTTTGCAATCGGGCCCCCGAAGACCACGTAAACAACCTGTGCAAGCGGCGCTGAAACCACTAGCTCGCTTGCTCCATCACCGTTCATGTCACCCACAAGGAAAGCAGTCAACCCCAGCCTATCTTCCTCTTCCTCACTTACAATAACTGTTGCAAGATCGTCGAGCTCCTCGGTACTTACCGACTGCGGCAGATCCGCGCTTCCGTGGATAAGGAAAATCCTGCCCGGTTGCGGGGGTGTATCGAGCCCCTGCCCCGGGTACCAAGCCAAGAGAATATCGGCTTTCCCATCCCCGGTGAAATCGTACCCCCCTTTCGACTCGAGCGGGTGAGAGTCAAATCCACGAATGTCATCCGCCACAGTCACCACAAACCCGTTCGCTCCCAATTTATCCACATCGACCTCGTAGGGCAAAGCGCTCTCAAAGTAGGTGAATTCCTCCTTGAAGACAAAGCTGCCCCGAGCACTCTTAAGCCCCACCTTTACGCTGGTCGGCGCAGCTGCAGGCGGTATACGCGCAACGACTCTCCTTGAGTCCGGCCGCTCCACGATTTGAAGCTTCTTGGTGCCCAGGAAAACCTCCGTCGATTCGTCAAAACCCCTGCCACGGATAATCAGGCGGCCCCCTCCCGCAGTGCTCGATACCCGGGGCGCAAAAGACTCGGCCACCATCTCACCCAGGAAGTCTGTTTGCGCCGGAATGACATACACCCTGCCGATCGATTCCCCAGGAAGCTGAGGCATCTGCCGCCCCGGAGCACTTACAATAACTTCCGAAAAACCGTCTCCGTCCATGTCCCCTGCAACAACCCGCGCCCCGAAAACACCACCCTGGGACTCTCCGTAAATAAGAGCTATATCATTCTGCCTCGAAAATAGGTAAAAGGGATCCGGATAAAAAGCTCTTCCCGACAAAAGCCACACAACCCCGTAACTGCCGTACTCAATGGCCGAGTGCGCAGTATCCACACCACCCAACGCTATGTCATGGATCTCGTCTCCGTCTCGATCCAGTGCAACTGCAATCTGAGGGCCGTTGCGGACAGTTTCAGCTGTAAACCGAACCTTTTCCATCGATTCAAAGAAATGGTCGCCGGGAGTAAGAGCCGTTCCGGAAATGAGGCAGCAACCGGCGGTGAATACAGACGACACGAACAGGTCCGGCTTGGAATCGCCTGTAACATCCGGCACCGCCATGCAACAACTCGCCCCGATCCCGTTGTAGACTTTCGAAAATATCCGGCAAACCCCCTGCCCCTCTAAGCCCAAGTCGATCTTCCCGGGCCATTCCGCCCGGCCGAAAACAACAAAAACCGCACCACCTGAAACCTCCGACTCCTCATCGTACGTCCACCCCGGAGCTGATAGGAGAAGCTCCTCGAAACCGTCTCCGTCGAAATCATATCCGGAGCTCATGTTGTAACCCAAACGCGCTTTATTCGGGTAATCAGGTAAGGGACTGGGAGGAATGTAGCCCTCGCCGAAAATCTGCGTGGCCTCTCCTGCACTGAGCGCCTCTCCCAAGTCGATAGTCCCCGGAAAAGGCCGCTTCCCGAATACCACGTAAACAACACCTTCACCCGGAGCCGCCCCTTCCCGGTTCGCCCCCGGAAACGCCAAGATAAGGTCAAGCATTCCATCGCCGTTCAAATCTCCGGAAGTGCAAAAAGAAATCCGCGTCGAACCCCCAAGCTCAGAGTCCACAATAACCCTGCACGTGCGCAGGCCCGCAAAAGAATCGGTTGAAATCGTTCGCGGTAAATCAGCCCTCCCGAAAACTATGATCTTCACAACCGGCGGGCGGGAATCAAAAACCATATCATCGAATCCATCACCGTCAAGATCCCCCAAGCCCGCAGAGGGAACCGGCTCCGCACCGCCCTCAGGTGAATTGATCCTCACCGCCCAAGCCTGCCAGTTGGAAAGAGAAACCGACCTCGGAAGCGGCCGCGAGCCCAGAAAAATGTACCCCACCAGGTCTCCTTCGGGATCGAACGTGGGATAATAGCCCGAAAAGGCGAAATCTCCGAAACCGTCCCCGTTGATATCCCCCAGCCATGTAAGCACGCGGCCCAAACCACTGTCAGGCTCCTCGGCTTCAATGGTTATGATCTGGTCCGCAATCTCAGTAACCCGGCAGACCTGCGGTACAGTGCTTCCAGACACGTACCTGAGCAGAAAAGAACAAAACACAAGAGCCCACCCGCACCGCTTTACAGGATTCATAGCCAACCCCCT
>CAZGYL010000615.1:0-3615 GCA_964529985.1 uncultured Planctomycetia bacterium
AGAAGTTTATGGACAGCCAGGAAATAGCCCCTGAGGAACTCCTTGTCGTGCACGACGACTTGGATCTGCCGCTCGGCACTCTGCGTTTCCGCCGCAACGGATCCAGCGGAGGACACCGAGGGGTGGCCTCGCTTATCGAGGCGCTCGGCAGCCGGCGGTTCAACAGGCTGAAGATCGGAATAGGCCGGCCTGGTCAAAACGGGCCGGACGTTGTAGAGTTTGTGCTCAGCGATCCCTCGGTCCAAGAGGCGCCAGTGCTCGCGGCCGCTGAGGAGCGCGCCGCGGAAGCGGCTTGGCTGTGGGTGACCGAGGGCATAGAGTACTGTATGAACACGTTCAATCGCCCCGCTTTGAGTGCGGAGGAGGGCAAACCTTGACGTACTACGAAGGAATGTTTCTCCTGGACCCGGCGGATGCAGCCCGCAACTGGGATGACCTTAAAGGCCACGTGCTTGATCTGATAAGCAAGCACGGGGGGGAAGTGCTGTACACCGAAAGGTGGCAGGACCGGAAGCTGGCCTACGAGATAAAGGGCCGGCGCAAGGGCACCTACTTGCTGACTTACTTTCAGGCGGAAGGTGAAGCGGTTGCGGATATACGCAGGGATGCGCAGCTTTCGGACCGCATCCTGCGCGTGTTGATTCTCCGCAATGACAGGGCGCTTGCCGAAATCGAGGAACGCAAAGCGGCCCAGGCCGCCCAGGCGAAGGAGAAGGTCGCCGCCGGGGTCTCAGAAACGGTTTCTGCACCGCCGATCGGAGAGGAAGAGGAGGAGATAGGGCTTGAGGAAGCCGACAGGGTGACTGTGGACGATTTGGAGGAAGTGGAGGAAGAAGGGGAGGAGCAAGAGGCCTACTTCGGCAAGCCTGAAGAGGAGGCTGAACCGGAAGAGGGAGAGGAAGAGGAGGTTAAGGAAAGCGGGTCCGATTCTGCAGGTGAAAGCTCTGAAAACCAAGAGGAGCCGACCGGCGAAGATACACAGCAAGCGCGCGAAGGAGAAGATAAGACCGACTGAACCGAAGAGGGAGGGCCAATGAACCTGAACAAAGTTCTCCTTGCAGGAAGGCTCACGCGCGATCCGCAGCTCCGTTACACCCCGAACGGAACTGCGGTGTGCGATATCGGACTGGCGGTAAACAGGGTCTTCACCGACGCGTCCGGCCAAAGGCGGGAAGAGACCTGCTACGTGGAGTGCGTTCTGTGGAAACGCCAGGCCGAGGTATGTGCCAAGCACTTGCGCAAAGGCAGCCCGATTTTTATTGAAGGGCGTCTTACTTACGAATCATGGGAAGGAAGTGACGGCCAGCGCCGCAGCCGCTTGAAGGTGGTAGGGGAGAGTTTTCAGTTCATGGACTCCCCTCAAGACCGCCGGGCGGCTGAAAGCGGTACGGCCGCTGCACCTGTAACCCCGCCCGGGGGAGGCGAGCCTGAGGAGGCGTTCCCCGAGGCGGATGTTTCTCCGGCCGAGCCGCCCACCGGCGCTGACGATGAGATACCGTTCTGAAGACCGGTGAGCGGCGGCGCCGCGCCGTACAGTGCGGCGCCCAGGGAAAAGCGGAAAGGAGTTTTGGAATCAGCCATGGCGAGAAGGTATGGAGGTTTCGGCGACCGAACCCGGTGTCGTTTCTGCCGGGAAAGGATCAAGGTGGTGGACTACAAAGATATAGTCCGCCTGGATAAGTATTGCATGAGGAACGCCAAGATTCTGGGCCGCAAGCGCTCAGGTACTTGCGCCCGGCATCAGCGCCAAGTCAAGCGCGCTGTGAAACGCGCCCGTTTTCTCGGCTTGCTTCCGTATGTGGCTTCTTAGGCGAGAAGAAGGGCAGGGGGTACCGAATGCGTGTCATTCTGCTTAGAAGCGTGGACCGGCTGGGAACCGTCGGGGACATAGTCGATGTGGCAGACGGCTATGCCCGCAATTTTCTGCTGCCCCGGCGCTATGGAGTGGAAGCAACGCCTGAAAACATAAGGCAACTGGAGTACAAGAAGCGCAAGCTGCTTGCTCAGGAGGCCGAGACAAAGCAGAAGCTTCAGGCGCTCGCAGCTGAAATCGCGAAACAGTCCGTCACGATTTTGGCCCGAGCAACAGAAGAAGGGCACCTTTTCGGCTCGGTCACCGCGCGCGACGTGGTTGAAGCTTTTGCAGCCGAAGACATTGAACTGGACCCGCGCATGGTGATCCTGGAGCAGCCGATCAAGGAGCTGGGGCGGTACGAAGTGCGGATCCGGCTCCACCCGGAGATTGAAACCGTAAGTAAGGTTTGGGTGGTGCGGGCCGATGAAGAAGAGGAGGGGGCTCCGGCTGAAACGCAGGCTGACAGCGACCAGCAGGAAGGCGGCGATCAAAAGCCCGAAGAAGCCCCGGAGAAGTGAGGAGCGGCGGTGAGCGAGGGCGAGTCGCACTCACGAAGGAAAGACGACAGGGCGAGGCTGCCTCCCCAGAACCTCGAGGCCGAGCGCTGCACACTCGGTGCTTTGCTGCTCGATGTCCATGCCTCAAGCCCGGTTCTTCAGATTCTGTCGAAAGAAGATTTCTATCTCGGAGCACACCAGCATATTTACGAAGCCATAGCGGAGCTTTACGACAGCCGCTCGAGCGCGGACCTGGTGCTCGTGGCCGATGCGCTTGAAAGCCGCGGGCTTCTTGAGGCGGTCGGGGGGAAAGCCTATTTGCTTGAGTTGCTCGAGCAGGTACCGAGCGCCGCAAACGCCCCCTACTACGCGAAGTTGGTGCGGGAAGCTTCGATCCGCCGCCATTTGGTGCAAACCTGCACGAAGATCATCACACAGGCTTACCAGGAGGGAGAAGAAGCCGCTGAGCTGCTCAACCGTGCGGAACAAGCTATATACGAAGTGGCCAACCGGGAGGTTCTCAAACAGTTCACAACCATATCCGACGCACTGGACTCGGTCTTCAGGCTTGTCGAGCATAAAGAACGCCCCGGTATTCCAACAGGTTTTCAGAAGTTCGACGAGATGACGAACGGCCTACAGCCCAGCCAGCTTATCATAGTGGCAGGCCGGCCGAGCATGGGCAAAACAACCTTCGCAATGAATATAGCCCTGCATGTGGCGGTTGAGAAAAAACTTCCGGTTGCGATCTTTTCTCTCGAAGTTACACGAGAGCAGCTCGCACTCAACTTGCTTTGCTCCTACGCGCGGGTTAATGCTCACAGCGTGCGCAGAGGTACGCTCTCGCGTCGGCAGTTGGACGATCTTATCGAGGCCGGAGATATTTTGGCCAAAGCGCCTATTTTTATCGACGATTCCTCTTCCCTTACGACTTTGGAAGCCAAAGCGAAGGCCCGCAGGCTGAAGAGCTCGCACAAGGACCTTTCTCTGGTGATAGTCGATTACCTCCAGCTCATGAGCCACTCCAGCGCGGACAGCAGGGAGCAGGAGATTTCGGCCATATCAAGAAGCCTCAAGAGCATGGCTCGGGATTTGAACGTCCCTGTTATAGCTATATCTCAGCTCAGCAGAGCGGTGGAACACCGCGAAAAAGAAGGGCACAGGCCGCGGCTTTCGGATCTCCGGGAATCCGGAGCCATCGAGCAGGACGCAGATGTGGTGGTTCTCCTGTACCGGGAGGAGTATTACCGCCGCGATGACCCC
>CAZGYL010000616.1:0-3613 GCA_964529985.1 uncultured Planctomycetia bacterium
ATAGCTTGCCGGGGCGAATTGTAGGGACGGGAAAGTGATTTCTGCATGAGGCGCTAGCGGCCTGTCGGGTCCGGTCCGGCCGTTGAACCGGTCGCAGCCGGAATGTCTTGCGCGCGCGAACGATCTTCCCAGCCTGCAAGCAGCGGATAGGTTACAACAATGAAGATCGAAAAAAGAACCGAAGCCAGAAAGTATGCGAGCCAAAAACGAAGCGGCTTCCGGCGGGAAGGGACCGCAGACCAGGCGGCCCCGATAAGCAGCGAGCCGAAGAAGATAACCAGCACCGCGGCAAACGGGACGGGCTCCGGAACCACAACCCCCTCGCTGTGGAGTTTTTCAGGCAGCGCCCCGAATACACTTACCAGCACGCCGAACAGAAGCGAAAAAGCCAGCATACCGATAACAGCTCCAATGATCTGCCTCACACTGCCGCCGGTCGCGCCCCGAAAGAGGAGCAGTATGAACCCCGTAAGCAGGCCGAAAAAATAAGCGGCTGTAAGAGGATAACGTTCAGAAGCCCAAAAACCCGCAAAACCACCCACCACACAGCCACCTATCGCCCACCGAAGCACTGCAAGGGTAAAGGATCCGCCTCTGGCCATAAAACTCTTTCCGGCAGCAGGAAGCAAACAGCGCAAAGCCCCGTCAATTTATCCGGCCCGGGCAACAAGCTCAATATATCCTCGATGAATGTCGTTTCCGGCGATAACCTGGATCGCCGTGCCGGAGCTTTGTGAAGGGCCGCAGCGGCCGGCACGATACAAAAGCAAAGAGAGCAAGACTGCTCTGAGGCCCCGAAAGTCCGAGGAAACCAAAGTGGCTTATTTCACAGGCGGTCTGCATACCTCAGCTGAAAAGCTCGGCCCGGCTCCGAGCGGCGGCTGGGAAGCTGCCTGGGCTGACCCCCGGGAGGAGATCATTGCAGAGGGTCCGTTCGTTTTGCGTTTCCGCCTGCAGCGCAAAGCGGTTCCCGATCAAGTGCTCAGAGACGGGGAAACCCGATCTGTGCTCGCGCTTCTCGGGACACCCCTCCCGGGGCAGGAAGGGCGCCTGCTCCTTCCCGACTTTCTTGCTGATCCTCCCGGTGCGGCCGGATCCCTGGAAGGGCACTTTGCCCTGATAGCCTACGACGGCCGAACCGGGCGGCTTATTCTCGGCAGTGACGTCAACGCTTTTGTGCCGATCTTTTATACCGTTTCAGGCGGTTCGTTCCTTTTTTCGAGCTCAGAGCTCGCACTTGCAGCTTCAATCGGTGCGCGCGCGGACGACCTCGGCTTTGCTCAGGCGATTCTTCTCGGAGCTCCGTGGGCCGGGCGCACCCGATTCTCTGAGATCAAGCGGCTCGGGCCGGGCGAGCTGCTTGTGGTTCACCCTGACGGCACTCTTACAAAGGAGCGCTACTTCAAACCGGAGAACCAACCATCATGGGCAGGCGATTTCGAGGCCGTGTTGAACCGCTTCACCGAGACGCTCCGCTGTACTGTAGATCTCTTTTGGCGGGCGGCCCTGCGACACGACCGCGTATGGGCCGATCTGACAGCCGGTGAAGATGCAAGGCTTGTCGTTGCGGTCTGCCGTGACCGCAAGCTGCCCTTCTGTGCGCGGGTCGGTGGTTTTCCCGGAAGCAGAGATCAGGAAGTGGCTCAAGAAGCAGCCCGCCGTGCCGGCTTTCCGATCGTCCTCGAACCTTATGTGATTCCAGACTGTGCGGACGTGCCTGAGTCGCTCGACCCGATCGTGCTTTCATGCGATGGGTACCGCTCCTTCTTTTACGCGTGCGTGCGCTATGCAACCGCCGCCAAGTATCCGCTGCACTGCTTTGATCACCTGCATTTTGCGGGCATGCCGGGCGGTGAAGCATTCCGCGGGACTTACTACCGCCGCGCCGGGGTCATATCGCCTTCGCGCGCGCGCCGTTTCGACTGGCGTTTCTTCGTGCGTCTCAAGTATCTGCTGGATTTCGTACCTGGTCTGACGGCCGTAAGCGATGATCAGTTTTTGGATGCCGTGTATGCGGCGGTCGAAGAGGCCCTGGCGGAAGCAAATCAACTTCACGCCGGCCTTCAAGTGGACCACCTCCTGCGGGAGTTTCAAACGGCTTGCTGGGGCATGAACCGGCGCACGCCGTTTTACCTTCCTCTAGGGACCGCGGCGCTTACGCGTGCGCTTTACGCCGTACCGCCGCAGTTCAAATTCAGGGGGAGGCTTACAAGAGCCGCCACAGAGATACTCTTTCCTGAACTTGCCTGGGTGAAGACCGAACGGGGAGTACCCACGGTGCGAATGACTCCCACACGTTTTTACTTGTTTATACCCGAGTATTTGGCAGGGGCCGAAAAAGTGATAAGCGGAGTGATAAAGCGATTGCTTCACTTTGCACAGAGAAGTCCGACTCTATCAGGTTTCCACAGGCCCGATCTGTATCAGGCACTCATAGCTCATATCTTTCACGAAGAGCCCTACCGCAGTTGGTTCTCCGAACCGCAGGCGATGGTTACAGGAGAAATGTATCGTTCGGATGCGCTTTCAGCCTTTTTGCGCCAAGCCAGGGAGGGCAAGTGCCGGTACGTCGAAATTCTGGGAAGGATTGTAAACGCCGAGCTCGCATTCAGGTGGGTGAACAAGCATTCGAAATCACAAGCCCCAGCCCCACAAAGGACGGGCGGAAACACCTAACGTGCGGATTTCACTTTTCTGCACCTAGGGCGGCCACTTTTTCCGCCACTTTCCTCAACGCCTCTGCAGCCGGCGAATCACCGAAAGCATCAAAAAAGCTGCGGCCTTGATCCCCGGCCTCGGCAAGCCGCGGGTCAAGGGGAATCGAGCCTAAAAACGGCACCCCCATATCAGAGGCGATCTTCTGGCCTCCGCCCGGCGGAAAAATATGCGTGACGGTACCGCATTCAGGGCATACGAAACCGGCCATGTTTTCCACCACACCGAGGATCGGAACCTGCAGTTTCCTGCAGAAAGTGATGCTTTTTCTGACATCCAAAGCCGCAAGGCGTTGTGGAGTCGTCACGACCACGGCGCCATCGAGATCCGGGATCAACTGAACCGCCGTCAGAGGTTCGTCACCGGTGCCGGGCGGGGCATCAAGAACAAGAAAGTCAAGCTCACCCCAGGCCGCATCGCCCAAAAATTGCCGGATCAACTGGAATTTCAGAGGCCCTCTCCAGATGACCGCCTCGTCTTGGTTGGGAAGCAGAAAACCTACAGAGAGTACCTTGACGCCTTGAAACTCAAAGGGCAGGAGCGTTCCGTCCTCCGCGGCCCGCAATGTGGCGTTCTCAATGCCCAGAAGGGCGGGGACGCTCGGCCCGTGGATGTCCACATCCAGAAGACCAACCCTTTCCCCTGACCTATGAAGGGCAAGCGCGGTGTTTACAGCGACTGTACTTTTTCCCACGCCCCCTTTGCCCGAAAGGATCATCACCTTGCGGCGCACAGTGCTGAGGCGCTCCTTCACTTTACGCCGCATCTCCTCCTGCATGAACTGCTGGAACTTCTCTCCGGACTGTTTTGCGTCTTTCTCCTGCGCCATTGTCCACCTCTTGACAAGTAGAAAAGCAGCCGGGAAGAAGCAATGCTACGGCACTCATAAGCGGCCCTC
>CAZGYL010000617.1:0-3608 GCA_964529985.1 uncultured Planctomycetia bacterium
GAATCTTAATTCCCAGCTTAGCTTCAAGGTAACCCCGCGGGGTAAGCTCCCAGATTGGGCCTTCAAGACGCGATTTTACAATACGCTTACGATGCGGCTCGGGGAGCAAGGGCGCTTTTGAAAGTAGAGACTACTTCAGGAAAGTCAAGCCGTCGAGCCAAACGGTGAAAGGCTCGCCTCCCCAAGAGTCGAGAGATATACCCAAGGCCTTCACATTACTGAGGTCGGGTTCTCCCGATACTTTTCGTTCCCACGTCGCGCTGCCTGAAAGCGGGATTTCCACACGCTGCCACCAAAAGCGTGTTTCGCTGTAAGGGAGCGTGACAAGGAAATTCCTGCCTCCTGAAGGCTGGAGGCGCACCTGCCATTTCTCTCCGTAGAGAATGAGTACCGGCCCCGGTTCCTGGAAACCCGGAATGTTCGGGTTGCGTGCCCGCAGGTAAAAACTCACCTTCTTAAAATGCGTCAGATCCCATTTGGCATTGCGCCCCTTCGGATAGATCGCGGTTGCGTACATGCCCGGATAAGGATCGGGCCTCCAGCGCAAGGACCACCTGCCGAAAAGCGCCTCTCGGTCGTTTGCAAAGAGAATCTTCCCCCGGCCGCCGGCGTCGCCCTGGAGCTCATAGCCCCATTGGTTGCACCCGCCTTCAGTACCTAATTCTTTTTCGATCCTCTCAAGCGCAAGAAAGTTGCGGAATGCAAGCCCGGCGAGGGACCCGTTTGAGACGGTAAGCCCTATGCGGTAAAAACCCGGTTTGGTAAAGATGCGCTGAACGCGGGGGCCTTCTGCGCGCCGGCCGCCCAAATCCCAGAAGAAAGAAAGACTCCTGCCGGAAGGATCTACGCTGCCTGCGGCATCGAAAGTCACCTTTTCTCCTACATGAGCGAATGAGGGCCCGTTTAGTTTCACAAGAGGACAGCGGCAAGCCGGATCCGCGGACTTTGCGGCCTTAAGTCTCACCACGTTTGTTACTTCGCGGAAGTGAATGTCTTCTTTGTTTCCTGAGAATCTGTTTTGCGCAAGAAAGATCCAGTCTCCGCGCCGGCCCCAGATTCCGAACCGGTTGTTCTCGAGGCGATTGCGCTGGATAACCCAGTGGTAGGCCTTGAAACGCGGCGGTTTTGCGACGTCCCCGCGGAAGACGATTCCCCCTCCGGCATTATCATGGCAGTAATTGCCGTCAAGGAAGGTATGGCTTGAGGAGCCGCTCACAAAGACTATTCCCCCGTGCCCGAAACTCGGTTCAGGGGCGTTGTGGTGGCCTGAAGGAAGGCCGTTGTAAGCCGCCTCGTTGCCTATGAGCACCGTGTGGTCACTGCCCCCCAGCCAAAAGCCGTAGCTTCCGTGATTCGCTTTGTTTCGGATATACGTGTTGCCCGGACTCCAGGACTCAACGCAATTGTTGTTCGCAAAAGAGCAGTCGTTTTCAATAAATACGTTTCCCTTCGAGACCCAGCCGTTCAGAACCCTGATGAAAATACCGTCTCCCCCATAGGTGATGTTGTTACGAAACAAAAAGTTCCGGTCGGAGCCGCTTTCGATAAGCACGCAGGCCGAGTCCCTGGCATGCACCTCGCCGGGCGCGATCCGGATCCCGTAAGAAAGATTGTTTGAAAGTACGCGGTTGTTTGAAGAAGTCCAGAGCTTAAGGCAGACGTTCGAGCAGTGAGAGAAATCGTTTCCCTCTATCAGATTGTCGCATGACTCGAAGAGATCAAGCCCGTTCCAGACCCGATTCGCTTTATTACGCCTGACCACACTGTTCCTCACGCGGGTGAAAATGATGGCTCCCACGCGGCGGTACCCGCCCCAGCCGAAATTCGGGTTGTGGTGGTTGTCCGAAAAATCGCACTCCTCTATGAGAAGCCCTTCGCAGTCAACAGCAAGAAGCCCGTGATCGAAACCCTTGGCCTTCAGGTTCCGCACAATTACGTTCCTTACGCCTTTGAGCAGGACGCCCGTTCCTGAAAAGCTCTTGGGATCCCCGGCTTTGCCGGGCCCGAGAAGCATTGCGCCGTTTCCGTCAAGTACGATGTTGTCTGCTTCAATGACGATCCTACGCCGTAGAATACGCCCTGCTTGCAGAACGGTGTCCTTGCGGATGACGAGAGGCTCGGGAACGCCGTCTTGAGCCGGAGGCTTCGCGGTGTTTATTCCTGAGGCGACAGCAAACCAGAGTAGAACAGGTGACATTCTCATGGCGCAGTTCTCCATGTTGCATTCGTCTCCATAGTTTAGCAGCACAGCTGCAGAATTTCGCCTCCCCGGGCGGGTGTATTTTCCACTTGAAGGCGCTGCGGGCGGAGGGGTAAACTGATTTACGCTTCAGGTGAACGCCGAATGGGTAGCCTTCGGAGAGCCGTGTAACAGGAAGTAGCAGAAGAGTAGGAAGATCCGGCTATGAGCGAGACTTTAAGACCGAGAACCGTTGGGGAACTTGTTGCCCAGACCTTTTCGGTGGTTTTTAAGAAACTCGGGAAGCTCATCGGTATTTGGATTCCGTTTGTGGTGCTCGAATTGATCATAGCGGCCGTTGTTTGGGCGCCCTTCAGAGGCTCAGGCCCGGAGACTACGCGTCTGGCGCTGACCGTTTCGCAACTTTGTATCTTGATTTTGAACATGACGCTTGGGCCGATCCCCGGCGCTGCTGCGATCATCGCTATTTCGGATGCCTTCACCGGGAAGAATCATTCCGTGTGGCAGTGTTACCGCGTGGTGATCCCCATGATTTGGAGGCTTTTGGTCTTACTCTTCGTTGTGAGTTTAATCGTCTTGGGGGGCATGGTTCTGCTTATCATTCCGGGGATCATCCTGATGTTGAGGTACTATGTAGCGTATCCGGCGCTCTTGGTGGAGAATCTCTCGGTACGTGAGGCTTTGTCGCGGAGTTCGGCTCTTACCAGCGGAAATAAATGGCGGATCTTCGGTTTGTACTTGTGCATGCTTGTGATAGGCATGGGGCTGGAGCTTTTCTTCGACATCGTCAAAGGCGTCACCGTGGGATTCGAAACCACCAATTATGTTGTTGATTCACTTATAATTATATGCTCGAACACGGTAGGATCGCTTATCGGCCAAACGGCGGTCGTCGCCCTCTACTTCGATCTGCGGGTCCGGAAAGATGCTTTGCACCTGGAGAAGCTTGCTGAGATCGTTGACCGGATCGCCCCGCAGGAAGCCTGAGGCGCTCATGCCCGATCTGCGCCTTGCAGGTGCTTTTGTAAGCGCGGCCGAAGTTGAGCGCGAGTTGCGGGAGATATTCAAGGATCCCGCCTACAGCGGCCCGCCATGGCTTGTTGAGCCTGCGGGGGGAGCAGCCTACTTGCTGCGGAACTTAAGCGAGGCCGTTAAATCTTACTTTAGAACGCTGCAAGATTTCTTCGCCTCCCTTTACATTCAGTCTCCGTTACTTTTTTGGGTTACGGTATGCGGGATTGTGCTCTGCTCCCTGCTCCTGCTTTACCATACGACCCGCATGGTGCTTCGGGCCTTAAGGGCAGAGCCTCTAAGGACGGCTCCGGGCCGGGAGGATTCGGGCGGCAGGCGCAGGAGGGAAGCTCAAATGCTGCTTGAGAAGTCTGGCGCTCTTGCCGGTGAGGGGCGT
>CAZGYL010000618.1:0-3604 GCA_964529985.1 uncultured Planctomycetia bacterium
GGAGACCGCTGGGCTCGTTACGTCAGGGTCATCCACAAGAACGGCTCGTTTGAGCTTCTGGTGCCGCTTCTGCGCTCAATCCTTAACAATCTGACAGGGGACGGCCGGTTCAGGAGCATGGCTTTTGACACCGCCAGGGTGGATCCCGCAACTCATATCGTCCGCTTTCACGGGCACGGCTGCGGCCACGGAGTGGGGCTTTGCCAGTATGGAGCTCAAGGCCAGGCTCTGGCAGGACGTGATTACGTAACGATCTTGCTGCATTATTACCCCGGAGCCACTTTGCTCAAAGCGTGGCCCAAGAATTTGACCCGCGCTTCCTTTTCGCGTTGAGATGACCGCTGATCTCTTCACTGTAACCGCACAAGACCAGTCCGCCCGAACGGGCTTACTGCGTCTGGCACACGGCACGGTGCGTACCCCCGTCCTTATGTTTGTGGGCACCCAGGGAACCGTAAAAGGCGTACTGCCCGACCAGCTTCTCGCTCTCGGGGTTCAAATGATCCTTTCCAACACGTATCACCTCTACCTGCGCCCGGGTATCGAAGTCGTCAGAGAGGCGGGCGGACTGCACAGGTTCATGGCCTGGCCGAGGCCGATTCTTACAGACAGCGGCGGATTTCAGCTCTTCTCGCTGGCTCAGCTTTGCGAAGTGACCGACGAGGGGGTGCAGTTTCTCTCGCACGTGGACGGAAGCCTCCACCGGCTCACCCCCGAGCTTGTCGTTGAAGCTCAGGAGATCCTGGGAAGCGACATCGCCATGGTATTGGATCATTTCCCAGGCTACCCATGCACCGAGGAACAAGCACGCGAAGCGGTCCGCAGGACACTTGTGTGGGCCGAGCGCTGCAAAGCCGCGCACAAGAAGCCCGACCAAGCGCTTTTCGCCATTGTGCAGGGCAGTGTTTGGCCGTCTCTGCGGCGCATGTGCGCTCGGGAGCTTGTGGCTATGGATTTTCCCGGGTATGCCATAGGCGGTGTGAGTGTCGGCGAGCAGAGATCGGAAAAGCTTCAGGCGGTGGAGGTTTGCTGCGGAGAGCTTCCGCCCGAAAAACCACGCTACCTGATGGGCGTCGGGGAGCCTGAGGAGATCCTTCCCGCTGTGGCTGCAGGCGTGGATATGTTCGACTGCACGATCCCGACGCGCTGCGGCAGGAACCGCAGGCTCTATACATGGGACGGTACGGTCAACCTTGCCAACGCCAAGTTCAGGCGGACATTCGACCCGGTGGAGCCCGGCTGTCCGTGCCCGGCCTGTCGGAATTTCTCAGCGGCCTATCTGCACCACCTCTTCAGCAGGGAGGAGATCTTAGGCCCTATTCTCGGTACGCTCCATAATATAGCGTTTTTCCAGCGGCTTATGTCCGAGTGCCGCAGAGCGATCGAAACAGCCTCCTTCCGCGCCTTCATGGAAGAGTTTCTGGCGGGATTCAAGCGGCCCGCCGGAAACAAGGAAGCTTAAGGGGCCGCCTGCAGGCAGGGTTGCCAAAGCCCCCGTGCGGGGCAATAATAGGTGCTTTTTACAGGCGCAGCCGCTTTGAAGGCCGGGCCTCACCGGCCGCTGCGCAGCTTGGAGACCATTCAGTAGAGTGAGCATTGGTATGTTATACCCGCTGCCGCTTTGGATCCGCTTTCTGCCTTCTTTGGCTGCAGAAGCCCAGGGAGGCCCGCCGCCCAGTCCGCTTGCCACGTTCCTTCCGATCATACTTATCATCTTTGTTTTCTATTTCCTGCTGATACGCCCCCAGCGTAAGTATCAGAAAGAACGGCAGGCAATGATCAACGCCATAAAGAAACATGACCAGATTCTCACAAGGGGCGGCATTTACGGCACAGTGGTTGATGTACGGCCCGAGCGCCAGGAGCTTGTGGTTGAGATCGCGAAGAACACTCGAGTCCGCATTGCCAGAAACGCGGTTGAAGCGGTGATTCCAAAGCAGGACTCAGCCGGTAAAGAGGACCGAGAGAACCGGTCCCAGGACAGGTAGAAAGGTGTCGAGAGGAAACGGGAAGGCTCGAGCGGGTTTTCCTGCAACCGAGCCTGTCCCTGAGCCGATAATGCTGGCAGGACGATCCAAATCGGAAGAGCATGCAGGCACGGGACGGCAGTCCTCTTTCAGGCTCGTAGGGCTGCAGAGACCGGAATACGCCTGCCGCAGCCTGAACGTTTTCCATTCCGCGAGGTGACCCATGTATCGCCGAGTAGGCACGGGCTTGGTTCTGGTGGGTTTGCTTATCTGGTTCTGTATTCAGGCCATCTGGCCCCCCTCGGAGAAGATCAAACTCGGCCTGGATCTCAAGGGAGGAACTCTGCTTCAGTACCGGCTTGATCTTTCCAATGTGCCGGTAAGCCAGAGAAGTTCGGTGGTCGATGAGGTCAAGACCATCATTTACCGCCGCCTGGACCGCTTCGGGTTGAAGGAAATAGAGGTCCGGCGGGTCGGACGCGACAGGATCCAGGTGGCTATTCCCGGAGTGGCCCAAGAGGAAGTAGAGGGTATTAAGACCCAAATCGAACAAGCCGGGCAACTGAGCTTCCATCTGGTCAAGAAGGTCAACCCGCCGCAGGACGAACTCCAGAAGGTACAGCGCAAAGAACGGGAGTATCAGGCTCAGCTTACCGAATGGGTCGCCAAGGGCGCACCTGAGGCGGAGAAGCCTCCCGAGCCCACTGAAATCGCGCGCCCTGAGTATAAGAAGGATCCCCGGACCCGAGAGGTCGTTATCAACCCGAAGACCAAGCAGCCTGTGATCGGGACTTGGTACATTTTGGGCAACACGCCCGAGGAGCGCGTTTCGGGCAGGTACATAAGCAGCGCACAAGCTGCTCCGGATCCGCAAACGGGCGGCTGGATGGTCACTTTTTCTTTCCGCCCCGAAGGAGCGCGCCAGTTCGGCGCACTCACAAAAGCAAATATCAAGAAGCAACTGGCGGTTGTTCTCGACCGTGTGGTTGTCACGGCTCCTGTGATCAAAAGCGCAATTTTCGATCGCGGCCAAATAACCGGAAACTTCCGCGAGCGCGAAGCAAGGGCGCTTGCCAATATCCTGAGCGTGGGAAGCCTTCCCACCAAGCCGATCCTGACCCAGGAGCAGACCATAGGCGCCCGGCTCGGCCATGATTCGATCGTTCGAGGCAAGACCTCGGTTGCAATAGGCTTCCTTGTGGTTGTGGTCTTCATGGCTATCTATTACATGAAGGCCGGGCTGATTGCAGACTTCGCCCTTTTCTTCAACCTCATTTTGATCTTGGCCTACGTGGCCACCTTCGGGCAATCGCTCAGCTTTCCCGGTATAGCCGGCGTGCTCCTTACCGTCGGTATGGCGGTGGACGCCAATATCCTCATATTCGAGCGCATCCGTGAAGAGCTCAAGAAAGGCAAGCCCTTGGAGCCCTCCGTAGCTGCGGGCTTTGACAGGGCTTTTTGGACTATCTTCGATGCCAACGCAACCACCTTCATAACGGGCCTGGTGCTCTTTAAGGTGGGATCAGGGCCGGTTCAGGGGTTCGCAATAACGCTTATGGCGGGTCTTGCGGCGCACTTCCTTACCGCTCTCTATGTGAGTCGCTTGTTCATGAGCGTTCTGTACAAGTTGGGACTTC
>CAZGYL010000619.1:0-3596 GCA_964529985.1 uncultured Planctomycetia bacterium
TGTGCGGCGGAAAAGAAGGTCTCGTGCGTATCTACCGGATAAAAAAGAATCCACAAAGTCTCCAGAAGGCTTGGGAGGGGCGCGTTCAGGGTGTCCCGACATCCATGATCGCAGCTTCCAACAGGCTCTTTGTGGTCACAGATACAGGATCGCTCTTTTGTTTCGCTCCCGAAAACACTCCGCCTCTTAAGGCGGCGGAAACTACGGCGCAGATAGTGCCTCCTGAGGAACTGCTCAAGCGTGCAAAAGAACTTACTTCTCTCCTACCCGTCGAGCGGGGTCAGGCTATCGTTGCGGGCAAACAAGCGGATCTTTGGGCGGTGGCACTGAGTAAAACTTCGAAGTTGCATATCACGATCCTTGAGCCCGACCCCTCAAGAGCAAAGGAGCTTCGCGAAAGAATATTCAGCGCGGGGCTTTACGGAAGCAGGATTTCAGTGCTTGAAGGATCACTGCAAAGTCTCCCGCTGCCGCGTTACACAGCTGAGCTCGTTGTGCTTGACTCTGCGCATGCTTTCGGTGGAACGCTTCGCCCCCTTGACTTTCTGCTCGTGTACAGACTGCTTCGGCCATATGGAGGACTTGCATGCTTTCCGGTGGAAAGCGCTTCTGAGCTCAGGCGCTGTGCCGCCGGGCTTTCGGACACGGAGGTTTCGCGCGGGTGTGGCTTTGCGATCTTGAAACGACGGGGTGCGCTTCCGGGTTCAGCCGATTGGACCTGCGAGCGGGCGGATCCCGGCGGCACTTCGGTCTCTTCGGACAATCTTGTAAGAGCGCCGTTTGAAATCCTTTGGTTCGGAGGATCGATAGACACCATTTGGCCGGACTGGGACCTCACCCACAGCCTC
This sequence comes from uncultured Planctomycetia bacterium, assembly GCA_964529985.1. Taxonomy (GTDB): domain Bacteria; phylum Planctomycetota; class UBA8108; order UBA8890; family UBA8898; genus CAZGYL01. The sequence continues at coordinate 849 of CAZGYL010000619.1, forward strand.
CCGCCTTCCCCTGTTGTGGTCAAAGGACGCATGTTTCTTGTGGTTGCGCCGTTCCTGCACGCAGTTGACATTTACACAGGTGAGCTCCTTTGGACTTACCGGATCCCGGGCCTTGAGAACCGCAGCCGACGGCCTCAACTGGCCGCCTGGGACCAGACCGTCTATGTTGCGCTTGGAAATCAATGTTTGATTCTGAGTGCAGCACGAGGCGAGCTGCTCCGGCGTCTTTCCCCGCCTCAGCCGACATCCCCTATTTCGCATCTTCGCGTGTGCAAGAATGCACTTGTTCTTGCAGCCGGGAAAACACTGAGCGTTTACAACCTTTCCGGAGAAAAGAAACGCTGGTCCTTTGTTGCTTCCGGTCACCTGTCCGATGTTGCAGTGGGAAACGATAAGATCTTTCTGTGGGCCGCCCGGCTTCCCGACCGGCGTGGCAAGATCCAGTCCTACCACGTGCGACTTGTCGCACTGGATAAAGAAACCGGGCGACCGGTTTGGGAGGAGCCCTGGGAGCGTCCGCCGAAGCCCACCCGGGCTTTCCGCTTGGCCTACAGCGCTCGTGCAAGCGTCCTGCTTGCTGTATGGGGGAAAGTCCGCGCATACGAAGCTCGGACGGGAAAGCTTCTTTGGGAGCGGGCGGATCTGCAAGGCTGCGAGGAGCCGCTCCTTCACCCCTCATACCTGATCACGCAGTTCGGCGAAATGTATGATATCCGAACGGGGAAGCGACTGCCCGGACACCTATGGTTCGGGAAGCCGAATACAAACTGGGATCTGGGGGGCGCACGGGGGTGTAATCGCGCTGTGGCTGGCCTTCACCTCGCCTTTGTGCGGGATGCGCACGCTTCGTACTTCGACCTTACAACGCGTAGGCACGTCTATTTGCGGGGAGTGCGCTCCGGCTGCACGAACAGTCTTATAGCTGCGGGCGGAATTCTAAACGCGCCAAATTTCGCATACGGGTGTTCGTGCAACTATCCGGTTTTCTGCTCCTACGCGCTCGTTCCTGTAGGAGGGAAAGAGACTGTGGACGAATTCCGTAAAGTAAAGGCGAAGTAATCGGCCTGACCGGTATCATCAGGTTATTACTTGAACCTTTCGATTTTCACCGCCAGATCGTCGACAAAGGCGGGCAGCACAAGCTCTTCACGCCCGGGGTGAGCCCGGTTGATCGTACGCGATTCCACGACCTTCAGATCCTGCGGCCGGAGAAACGTCACGCGGTACCTTCCGACGGAAAGGCCGACGGTCGCCCGCACGCCTTCCGCCCTACCGCCGCTTTTGCGTACGCATAAATACACCACAATAAGCGAGCGATCGGAATCGGCCAACGCCGTATATATCACATGAGAGGCATCACCGGCGCTCCCAGCGGGGTTCAAAACCCGGAATGAAGTCTCATTCGGCGCAAGGGTCCAGAAGGGAAGCGACCGGAAAAAATCCGCCATCGGTTTTACGAATTCCTCTCCGGGCGCCTTGTACTTCCGATCGTCTATTCCTTCACAACCGTCCCATGAATGCCACGTCCAGAAACAGCCCGCCGAGCACCAAAGCCAGCCCTGTTTGCGGCGGTGGATTCCGTCGTCGTTCCCGTGTCTCCGTTCCCGGCCGGATTCGTTGCACCATGCGGGTTTTCCGTGGGAACGCGTGTTCCGTGCCACGGCCAGATACCAGTTGCGAAGATCGTGTCGGGGCCCAGAGGACGTGCAACTGTGGTTAATGGCCAAATCGAGCCATTCGGCCTCCGGCCACACGGCTCCGTCCGTGGTGCCGGCGGACGTGCACACGGGCCGGTGGTAAGGGTCGTGTGATTTAAGAAATCGGGCCGCTGCGGCCTGAAAAGCGGGATTCCCGGTGTATTCGTTTGCGATCTCCCAGGTCAAGATATTCGCGTACTTGCTGAGCCTTCGTATGATTTCTTGCCAGTACGGACGTTGCCGATCCTTCTCCTTTTCGGTCGGGTGCAAGGTGCAGTACAGAACGAGATCCAGCCCGATCCCGTGTTCTCCCGCCAGGCGGATTCTTTCTTCCACCCGATCCCAATACTCTTCGTTGAACTCGGTCCACTTGGGATCGGAACGCGTCCCTCCCCAAGGCCAAAGGTCCAATCCCAGATCCTTGAAATAGTAGGTCCCCTCGAGCGCCGTACGAATCACGTTCGCCCCCAGTGCCTTCGCGCGCTTGAGGGTGTTGAGGGGATCTTTACAACCGAAATACATCCACGCTGTTTTATTCAAGATGAACAAATGGGTTCCTTCACGATTTACCAAGTGGTACCGCCATGCCGGATCAACCTTGAAAGGGGAGGTCCAAGGAGGAGCGAAAGTGACGAGCTTCTGGTGGTACGCTTCCGGGTCGTCCGCATCATACCGGCCGTGGAAGCGCGCCATGAGTTGCTTGCGGCTCTGAGGCCGACCTCGCCGGTCAAAGAAGACCTGCGTCCAGGGAGGGCGCGTGGAGGGATCCACCAGAATGCTGTAAGCCCGGACGTTTCGTAGGTTCAAGCCCCCGGCCTTGATGTCCCAGATACCTCCGTACTTGAACCCCAAATGCCGCACGAACGGCCGAATCGAAAACACCTTGAACTGGGCGGTTTTCGCCGGCAACTTCCCCAGCAACTTGCCTTTACCGTCCACCGCGTAGCTTCCCCCGTTGAAAATGGCAGCCACGATGGGAATTCTGCTGTCGAAAGCCCGAGCCGGAATCAAGTGTCCCATATCGTCGGCGATCGACAGGTGAATCACAACA
>CAZGYL010000620.1:0-3574 GCA_964529985.1 uncultured Planctomycetia bacterium
CGATCCTGACAGCCGAATCAGCTCCCTCATAGCCGATATCCTGCGGTACGCCGCCGATAACGGCTCCTGCATGGATCTGACAGCCTTCTCCTATGTAGGAGCCGGTCAGGATCGTTACATGGGGGCCCACGGAGCAGCCGTCGCCGATCTCAGCTCCGGCCGCAATGTACGCGAACGGTCCGACTCGGACGTCCTGACCCAAGCGGGCCCCGTCCTCAACTACCGCTGTCGGGTGGATTTGGCGGTGGGTTTGCATTCCTGTTATGGTTCCGGTGCGCGCGGGAGCCTGCTGCGGCCTCGGCCTTTGTTACACAAAGGCGTCTCATTGTAGCGCGCGTGCGCCCGGGCGTCGAGTACCCGAAGTTACTTCGCCGCAGCATTGCGCACGACCTGAAGCTCGGGTAAGAAGGAGGGAAAGGACCGGGGGCGGGAGTTCCTTTCGGGGATCGGCGGAGCTCTATGAGTTCGGGAGACGAGAAAGAACGCAGGCGCCAGGGCGGAAAGAACAAGGGACAGGGCGGCCTGGGCCCCATGGACCCTTCCCAGTGGCGTTTTCTACTCATTTACACGATCGCAGCCCTGATCGTGCTTTTCTTGTGGCAGGATTACGCGGGGTCGCTCGGGATCCGGACTATACCGTACAGCGAGTTCAAGAAACACCTTGCTGCAGGCGAGGTGGTGGAGTGTGTGCTGCGGGAGGAGGTGATCGAGGGCCGGATCGTGCCCAAGGGGAAAAAAGAGGGTCAAAAAGGCGGAAGAGAGAAGGCCGGGGGCGGAGCCGCGAAGGCCTCGGGGAAAGGTTTTCTCTTCCGGACGGTCCGCGTTGAAGATCCCAAGCTTGTCGAAGAACTTCAGGCCAAGGGGGTACGGTTCAAAGGTGTGCGCCCCGGCTTTTTCACAACCTTTCTGACAGCTTGGGTGCTGCCGATCGCAGTCATGGTTTTGCTTTGGTTCCTGCTTTTCGGCAGGCTCGCCAGAGCGGGTCAATCGGTTATGAGTTTCGGCAAGAGCAAAGCGTATCTTGTAGCCGAAGAGGAGACGGGGGTCACTTTCGACGACGTAGCAGGCTGCGAAGAAGCGAAAGAAGAGTTGGCCGAGGTGGTCGATTTCCTCAAGCACCCTTCACGCTACGAGGCACTCGGAGCGAGGATCCCGAAAGGAGTACTTTTGGTCGGGCCTCCCGGCACCGGCAAGACATTGCTCGCGCGGGCTGTCGCCGGTGAGGCGAAAGTGCCCTTTTTCTCTCTCAGCGGCAGCGACTTTGTTGAGATGTTCGTCGGGGTGGGCGCTGCACGGGTGCGCGATCTTTTCCAGCAAGCCAAGAAACACGCCCCTTGCATTATTTTCATAGATGAGCTCGATGCCATCGGCAGGCAGCGGGGCGTTCATATGGGGCCTGTAAACGACGAGCGCGAGCAGACGTTGAATCAGCTCCTGGTGGAATTGGACGGATTCGAGCCGAACCAGGGAGTTATCCTGCTTGCTGCAACCAACAGGCCGGAGGTGTTGGATCGCGCACTTCTAAGACCGGGGCGTTTTGATCGCCAAGTTGTGGTCGACGCCCCTGATAAAGACGGCCGCGAAGCGATTCTCCGGGTTCATGCGCGCAACAAGCCGTTGGCTCCGGACGTTGACTTGGCCAAAGTAGCGGAGGAAACCCCCGGCTTTACAGGGGCGGATCTTGCGAATGTGCTTAATGAGGCTGCGCTGCTTGCTTCCCGGCGCAACCGGAAACAGATCACCCAGCAGGATATTGAAGAAGCGGTCGAGAAGGTGGTCGCAGGGCCCGAGCGCAAGAGCAGGCGGTTGAACGAGGAGGAAAAACGCCGGGTGGCGGTTCATGAGATCGGACATGCTCTTGTTGCAGTGAACTGCCGGTACGCCGATCCGGTCCAGAAGATCAGCATAGTGCCGCGAGGGCGCGCGGCTCTGGGTTACACGCTTCAGCTTCCCGCCGGCGATCAGTACCTCATGACGCGTGCGGAGCTTATGGACCGCCTTGCCGGCCTGCTGGGCGGGCGCGCTGCAGAGGAGGCTGTTTTCGGAGAGGTTTCCACAGGTGCTGAAAATGATCTCCAGCGGGCCACCACCCTGGCCAGGCAAATGGTCACTATGTATGGAATGAGCGATCGGATAGGTCTTGTGCATTGCGCTCACCGAAGCGGCGGCTCGTTTCTTGCTTCCCCCGACGGTCAGATCCTCAGGGACTGCAGCGAGGAAACGGCGCGCGAGATAGACGAAGAGGTAAAGAGAATTCTTTCTGAGGCATACGGCAGAGCCAAGCGGATAATCGAAGAACGGCGTGAGGCGCTCCAGCGCGCGCTTGAGGAACTGCTGCGTCGCGAGACACTTGACGGCGAGACTTTCAGACAGCTTGTCGGCGCCGCGCAATAGCCTTACCCGCGGCCGGTATCAAGACTGATCTTCGTGGTGGCGCGTCTCCCGGACGAACTTCTCCGTTTCTGCGTCGAGCGCCCGCGGCACATTATGTTGCGCTTCGTGAATATAGAGGGCGGTCTTGTCCTTCAACTGGGCGCGGGAGGGCGGTGGACTCATGCGGTAGCGGACCGGCTCCCAGTGGTCGCCCAACTGAAGCTTGGGATTGTATACGCTGTTGAATTTCCACAGCATGCGCACGAAATTCGTCTGGCCGCGCAGCAGGTTGCCCGCCGCAATGCCCAGTGCGGCCTTAAGTCCGGCCCAACCAAGGTGCTTTCTGTTCAGGACCTGTTGCGTCTTGACCAGTTCTTCGTAGAAATCGCGCAGAGGCAGTCTTGTGGGAAGTACGGCGTGCTGAATGTCAAACAGTCGGTAATCACGGGTTGTAAGCTGCAGGTGGTCTGAGACCCATGATTCGGTGCCGGGATACGGGGTGTTTACGCTTATATTGACTATCTCCGGAACCTGCAGACACCACCTGCGCACGGATTCGAATCGCTCGCGATCCCACTGGGGGTCGGCGATGATGTTTATCGCTACGGTTATGCCGAGCGATCGTGCGAATTCGAGGGCCTCGTTGTTCTTCTCAACGGTGACCCGTTTGCGGAATCGCTTAAGGCCTTCTTCATCGAGAGCTTCGATCCCGATGAACATGTACTCAAGCCCCAGGCGCCTCCACAGGCGGAACACATCCTTGTTGCGAAGGAGTACGTCACAGCGGGTTTCCAGGTAGTAGCGTTTCTTGATGTTTTTCTTTGCTATCAGTTCTCCGATGGCCGTTCCATGTTTCGCATCAACGAATGCGACGTCATCTACTATGAAAACATTGGGCTCTTGAATCCTTTCCAGATCCTCTACCGCCCTCTCGGGACTTACCTTGCGGTAGCTCCTGCTGTAAAAGGTCCAGCCGCTGCAAAAAGAGCAATCCCAGGGGCAACCTCTGGAAAACTCTATAGAGGCGCATGGATCGAGCTCGCCGATGAAGTAAGAACGGCGGTGCCTGAGAAGATCGCGGGCCGGACGCACTTCGTCCAAATCGGGAAGCAGTTGAGGCCGCGGGCCCGGGCCTTCCCGGGTGTAGGCGCCGGGAACCGAGGAGATCGATTTCGGATCTTGTTCAAGCGCCTCAAGCAGT
>CAZGYL010000621.1:0-3567 GCA_964529985.1 uncultured Planctomycetia bacterium
GGCGCTTTGCCGTCTCTTTGCGCGCCTGCACAACGACACTAACCTCCCTTTCCACTGAAGCGGCCGCAGGAGCTCCTCCGGCTCCCCGGACCGGGCCCACCCCTTGGCCGGCGTTGACCGGCGCTACAGCCGGACCCCTCAAGGCGGTCAAGCTGCTGCACCCGGCAAGCGCCGCAGCCAGCAAAAGTACCAAGGCACCTGCACATTTCTGCCTTTCCGGCTCTACGTGTCGTCGCTTCATGATGACTGCCTCGCTTTCAGCCTTTCCCATAGCCTCTTTTCCCTGCTTCCCGAAAGGCTCCAAGCCCAACCGCCGGGCAGGCTATTTGAAAGGTCCCGTAGACTCGGGCTCCTTAGCCGGTCCCGTAGTTGATTTTTTCTTCGTAACTGCTTTTTCTCCGGTTTTTTTCGCTGCGGTCTTCTTGGTTTTGGTTTTCTTGGGTGTTGATTTCTTTGCTCCGGCTTTGGTGCCGGCCGGCGGAGTCTCCACCACCCCGCCGGTAAGCTCAGTTTCTCCAGGCTGCTCCGAAGCAACCGGAGCCGTTGAACACGGCTGAGGTAACTCGATGATCGGCGGGTACCACTTGTCCTTCGGAAGGTCGATCCGGTCAGCCGGTTTGTCCACGTTCTTGAGCACCGCGACCAACCCTTTTTCAGTCTTTCGGATAATCATGAGAAAGTAGCGGGTGTGCGGGAGAATATGCGATTCCGGAGGAGCCCCCCGCTTCAGCCACTCCGCGATCTTCACCAGGCGGTCGCGGATCACCCGGCCTTTCTCGTAGTCATAATACTCGACGTCAAAGTACCCTACTCCAGCCTGATCGGGTGCAGTGGCCAACTGTGCTTGGGAAAAGCGGATCCTAAGATCGTATGGGACCACAAACTCATCACATTGACCTTCGCCCGGGAACGGATCGCTTGTCTGAATCGGTGCTGATCCAGGCCCCCATTGTTTCGCCTTGTCGGTAGGCTCCGCCGTCGTGCGTATCGCATAAACGTAGCGTCTCCCGGCCTCCACTGTTGTATCAACGAAATTCAGCTCCGCTTCGCTTTTCACTCCCCCTGAGATATCGATGGTTCCGATCTGCTTGAACTCCCTGTCACCGGGCGTTCTTTCCCCGGGCAACGCGCGGCGGAGCACCGCAACTTCGGTCACCTTTACATTAGCCACCTTTCCCAGAGCAGCGGTCACCTTCAGGACCACCTTCTTCAGCTCCGGATCCCGTTCCATGACAAGCGATTTGACCGACGGCTTGGTGTGCTCGAGATTCTCACGCAGCTTTTCGGTGAAGAGGCGAACTACAGCCGGCTGGCAGTACATGAGAAAAGGCCTGCCGGGATCCGGGCGCAGTATGGTCTGGCCCCACCGCTGCTTGATTCCAGCGCTTACATCCGGAATCTCAGGCTCCGGAATCATCACCTGCTTATTGGCGATACGCTCTATCTTGGCCCGGTAGAGATCTATTTGTTTCTGCTTTTGCCCCACCACATCCTCACCTGTGCCCGTCATAATGAGGATGCCCAGGGTTATAAGCCCCACGAGCCCGAAAGCCACCTTGTCGCAATGTTCCGCCAAGAGCTCCTTATACGACCCCATAGGTTCCCCCGTTACGCCGACAGGTTTCTGTCCGGCGCTCACCGGCTCGGCGGGCCTCTACGGCCCGGCCGGCCTTCGAGCGGTTTGTCCGAACCTTACCAGGCATTGACTCTCCTCAAAGCCCCGCTTAAGGCTGGGGCTGCTCTTTCGGCAAACCTTTCCACTTAAGAGCGCTCAAAACCACCCGCACGGTAGCGGTGGGCACCTTAACCTCGGCGTCCACCGGCGCTTGACGGGCTTCCCGTTCGCTCGGGTACTGCTTGTCGTATAACTCCCTGAGCAACCGATCCGGCTGCTTGGTCAATGCGACGCGCTCCACAACAAAAAGCACCGGGTCTTTCGGATCTTGAGCCTGTTGGTAAAGCTGATACAAGAAAGGTCCTAAATCCTGAAAGCGCATCTCCCCCGCGACCGTAACCTTGACCTTCTCGTACAGTGTGCGGGGATCGACCGGCTTGACCTCCTTGACTTCCTTTTTCTTCCTGCGGGACGACCTCCTGTAGCTTCTCTTCCTGCTGCTGCGACTCTTGGACTTCTTTGTCGAGCTTACTGCGGTTCTTTTGGCCGCCCGCTTTTCAAACCCAATGAATGTCATACCCCCCCAGTCCGCAGCCATAGCAGCCCGAAATATCGCCCGGGCTATCCGGCACCGCGCGGCAGCTTCCCGGCGCTGCTCCGGGGTGGTGAAATCAGCTTGAATCGCAATAGAAGGCCAGTTGGTGTCCAGCCCCTCAAGAGCCTCCGGAGGGAAAACCTTCTTCACGTAGGCGTCCTTTATTTTCTTGTAGGCGTCGTTCAGCTGGGTGACCGCCGTCATAAAAGCGTTTGATATCCCAGCCTCGTCATCGATGCTGTAGACTTCCCCGTCCGGCTGGAAACGCAGTTCCTCAAGTTTGCGTGCAATTTCCGCATAGAATTGCTCGCCCGAAGCCCAAGCCCCCTGCAGCTTCTCTTTTTCGTCGTTGCGTTTGGCCAGGAGATCTTCGGTAGGAAGCTCTTCCGGCTTCCTTGAAGCATACGATTTCAACTGCGCGGCCACGCGCTTCAGACTGTCGGCTTTGGCGTTGTAACTCGCGCTCGCGCGGAACACATGCATATAAGCAAACGCCAGCAGGAACACCACCATGGCACCGACGGCAATGAGGAACCCGTTCTTCTTCAGCTGTTCCATCTACTGACCCTCCAGTCCTTCCATGGCTTGTCCTTCGGTCTGTTCCGGCGCTCCTTCACCGATAACCCACCTGACTTTGAAAATGTAATACTTTCCGAATTCGGCGGGGCTTACCGCTGCTTCCGTTGCCTGCTCTTCACTTTCCTTGCGCTTGAGCTCTCTGGGGTTGATCAAGTGCCATGCCTTGTTGAACTGGCGATCCGCTTCTTCAAGCGCCGGAACCGGTGAATCGGGGTTGTCCACTTTCACAGCCTTCGGAGGAGCGACCAAAACATCCCGTATGGCCGCGGTTTTCTGGAAAAGTTCCCGAAGCGGCGTGATTACGCGCTCTTCCACCGCACGCAAGCTGGCGTCGGGAGTCTCGCGCGAGAGAATCGCTCCGGTGAGCACGAATTCATAGGCCGAAGGTTTGCGCTCCTGCTTTGAAGTACGGCTAGAGAAAGCGGAGCTCAGGGACCGCCCTGAACCGGTCTGCTCTCCCTGGAGATTCACTTCCAGCGCCACAACCCACGCGCAACCCCGGTGGACCGCTTCAATGAATTTCTTCGCCTGCTCTTTGCCCGCGGTTTCGTCCGAAACAGGGACAGCGAAAATCGAGCGCGCAGGCCCTTCTCCCAGAGGCTTGTATTTCAGCGCAACTTCCTGTTCGGCTTCACTGAACGCATTGTCGTGCACGCGCCCGAGAATGAGTTCGATAGCCCGAAGCGCTCTATCAAAGAAGTGACGCTCCTGGCCCACTTTGCCGAGAGCCTCCAACTTGGCACGTAAAGCGGCGATGTCGTACGCAGTGGGGATTTCC
>CAZGYL010000622.1:0-3559 GCA_964529985.1 uncultured Planctomycetia bacterium
GGAACCTGCATCGGTGGAGCGATCGTAGACGGAGGCCGATTCAACTGGGCGAACGGAAACTTCCCGGAGCTGACCGAGCCCGATCCTTCTTACCACGGCCTCTCCTACTGGGAGGCATTCGGGCTTCACGACAAAGCGGTGCTCAAAGGCGCAGCGTACATAATGAAGGCAAGGGTTCAACTCCTGCGGGACATGGGGCCGTGCATTTCGCCGTTCAACGCGTTCCTCTTCCTCCAGGGCCTTGAGACCTTGCACCTTCGCATGCCCCGGCACTGCGAGAACGCTCTTGCCGTCGCCCGTTGGCTGCGGAAGCAGGAAGCGGTCACCTGGGTCAACTACCCCCTGCTGGAAGATCACCCGGATTACGCCAGAGCGAAACGCTACTTCCCCGCCGGTGCCGGCGCGATCATAGGATTCGGCATCCGGGGAGGCTTGGCAGCCGGCAAGAAGCTCATAAATTCGGTGCGGCTGCTCAGCCATCTGGCTAACATCGGTGATGCGAAGACGCTCATTATTCACCCGGCCTCAACCACACACCAGCAGCTTACCCCCGAGGAACGGCTGGCCGCGGGCGTAACCGATGATTTCATCAGGTTGTCTGTGGGCATTGAAAACGTTGAAGATATCATTGCGGATTTGGACCAGGCGATAAAAGCTTCGCAGAGCTGAATGCGAGCGGCGGAGGAATCTTTCGACAGACACACAGTGAGACGCAGAGAAAAGAGGCTATGAGCAGCCGCGCTGATCTGGGCACAGTAGAGACGAAATTCGTCGAGGTGTGCCAGGACGGGCTCGTCCTTGACAACGGGGTCCGTCTGGGACCTATCACCGTCGCTTACGAGACCTACGGCACCCTGAGCCCGAAGCGCGACAACGTTGTGCTTGTCTGCCATGCGCTTTCAGGGGGCGCCCACGCCGCAGGGTGGCACCCGGGGGCGAAGAAACGGGGCTGGTGGGACTGCATGATAGGTCCGGGGAAAGCCTTTGATACGGACCGCTACTTTGTAATCTGTTCCAACTGCCTGGGAAGCTGCTACGGCACGACCGGTCCCTCTTCGATCAATCCGGAAACCGGGAAGCCTTACGGGTTAAGTTTTCCGGTCATCACAATCCGCGATATGGTAAACGTGCAGCGGCACCTTCTCGACGCACTGGGGATCGAGTCGCTGCTTACGGTGACAGGCGGTTCCATGGGTGGAATGCAAGCCCTCCAGTGGGCGGTTTCCTACCCGGAAAGGGTGCGCTCGGTCGTTGCCATAGCCACAACCCACCGTCACTCGCCCCAGCAGATCGCCTTCAATGAGGTGGCCCGCCAGGCGGTAATGAGCGATCCGGCATGGAACCACGGTGACTACTACGGCACTCCAGGGCCGAGGCTCGGGTTGGCCCTGGCTCGAATGGTCGGTCACATAACCTACCTTTCCGAGAAAGGCATGGAAAGGAAGTTCGGCAGGCGCCTGCGGAACAAGGAGCGGTTCGGCTTCGATTTCTCGGTTGACTTCGAGGTCGAAAGCTACCTGCAGTACAAAGGCCAGGAGTTTGTCGACCGATTTGATGCAAACTCGCTTCTTTACCTGACGAAGGCGCTTGATTACTTCAACCTTGCAAACGGGTTTGACTCCCTTGTGGAGGCGTTCCGTCACTGCCGTTCGCTCTTCCTTGTAATCGCATTCTCTTCGGATTGGCTCTATCCCCCGTCACAGAACAAGGAAGTCGCACAAGCGATCCGGCGTGCAGGTGGGGACGCGACCTACTGCGAGATAAGCAGTGATTACGGGCATGATGCGTTCCTGCTCGAATACGAGCAACAAGAGCCCCTGATAAGGGCGTTTCTGGAACGGGTGGCCAACACAACAGAGGCGTAGGGTGCCTGAGCAGCCAGAGAACCGCAAAGCTATTGCACAATGGATTCTTGATCAAACGCCTCAAGGCGGGCGGGTGCTCGATATCGGCTGCGGTGACGGAGAACTTCTATCCCTGCTGGTTCGGGAGCGGCAGGTTCACGGCACCGGGATCGAGCTTTCGGAAGAGTGCGTCATTCGAGCCGTTGAAAAAGGGCTTTCGGTCCACCACGGGGACGTCGAAGAAGGGCTTGACGACTACGGGGACAAGACGTTCGATCTTGTGCTCCTCAGTCTCACGATCCAAGAACTTGCGGATCCGCGCAGGGTGTTGCGGGAAGCTTTCCGCGTGGGCAAGCGCGTACTTATAACATTCCCGAACTTCGGCTACTGGAAAGCCCGCTGGCAGCTTGCGGTGCGCGGGAGAGCCCCCATTACTCCGAATCTGCCCTACAGGTGGTATGAGGGGCCGAACCGCCACTTTCTTACAGCCGTTGATTTCGAAGATTTCTGCCGCGAAGAGGAATACAGGATTCTCGATAAAAGCTTCATAACAAAGGGTAAGAGGGTGCGGTTCCTTCCGAACCTGCGGGCCGAAGTGGGCCTTTACCTGCTTGACGACGGAACGAGCGCCTCAGCTTGAGGCCCGAACGGAAACGCCTCTCCGCCTCTCCAAACAAGCCTTGTAAGCTCAGCCTCCAAAAGGCTCTTATCGCCTGCAGCTTCAGGCACGATTACGACTTTCCGGGGATAGAGAAAGACAAGTGCGGCCTCAAGGACTTTTCTTCCGAGAATGCTCTGCAGGGCCCAGGAGTAAGCGAGAAGCTGAAACCGATACCTCTCGGTCCGCTTGCGCAAGGATTCCGAATCAGGCGTTACGTCTGTCTTAAAATCGATAAGCCGAATCCCCTGCTCTTCAAGGAGCACGGCGTCAACCACTCCGCGTATCGTAACGGCGCGCTCAACTTCCCCCAGGCGGCAAAGGAAGGGGACCTCTCTTAGGAGCGAAGAGCCGGCGGCCCGGAAACGCTTCCCTGTTTCCGTATTCAAGAACCAAAGGACAGCCTCAAGGTCCACAAGGTCCCGCTCTTCTTCACCCAGAACGCCCGCTTCGCAAAGCCGCCTCAGCTCTTCTTTCGGATCCGAGGCCGGGTTGAAGTGCTGCAAGAACCTGTGGACCACTATCCCCCGATGTCTTGCTTCCTGCTCATAGAGGAAGGCGGGTTTGCGGGGCTGGAACTCAAAGCTCTCTTCTGTGCCGGGTTCGGTCGCTTCCTCCTTAAGCTCTGTTACGGTAAAGACCGCCTGCTGCATTGTTTCCCTGACATAGGGATAACGGTAAGTGAGGATACCGGCGGCTTCCTTTAAGACCGCGTCTTCTTCGATCGTTTCCTGCGGGGGCGTCTCGGCTTCAGGAGCTTTTTCGGGAGGCTGCACCAAGGAGCTGTAGAAAGTCAAGGTGGTATTCGGCAAGCCTTGGGGATCTCGTAGCCGCGGCGGTTTGTCCTCGGGGGTTACACCGGCGAGTTTTGAGCCCAAAGCTTCAAGTGCACTTGTGAGCCAATCAAGGGGTGAGCCCGCCCGCTTGGCGGTTTCCTTTGTGAGGAAGGAGTCAGCCCGACCGGGCAGCTGGAAGCGGCGCCTGATATTCTCGGTGTCCCCTGTTCCAACCAGGATCAATTTTTCCCGAGCGCGCGTAAAGGCGACATAAAGAAGCC
>CAZGYL010000623.1:0-3553 GCA_964529985.1 uncultured Planctomycetia bacterium
GAAGCTTGCTATAATCGCTCTTATCCCCGGTCTTGTGGGCACACCTCATCGGGTGGAACGGCCTGCCTCTCCAGGGAGGTGCGCCCATGGTGGGGACTCGGGAAAAAGAGGAGCGAAGCATGTGTAAAGGCAAGTATGGGAGAAGCGGGTCAGTCCGGTACCTCGTACTGATTTTTCCCCTCTTTCTGGGCTTCCTCGGGTGCAACGGCGGTCCGATCGGTGAACGAGGCCGCGTTGAGGAGCTCACTGGGAATGACTTCTACCGCACGGCCGAGATGATGAGGCCGCGCTACGAGCATGTCGCAGTGACGCTCGAAGACGGAACCGTTCTTGTAATCGGCGGTTCGGACGAACGCCTCTTCACTTCGATCGACGTATGCGAGATCTTCGACCAGAAGCTTATTGTGGATCCGGAGCCTCCGAGTAAGAGCGGGGGCTGGATCGATACGGATTTTGAAGGGGACGAGTTGATCCTTCCGGGCGGGGGGAGGATATATCACACGGTTGCCATAACCGGAGAGGGTAATGTCATGGTCTTCGGCGGCGCCCAGGACGGGATCATGGGCGACGTGCTCGCGCACCCGGTGCTCTTTGATCGGTCGACGCGCAAGTTCGATGAGGCAAGCGCCGTTATGCTCGAACCGCGCTTTCTGCATACGACGGTTGCTCTGAACGAGGGTGAGATTCTGCAGTTCGGAGGCCAGATACATATCGATGTAACGATTGTCGATCCCAATTACCCGCCGAACGATCCGCGGTTCATCCAGGACATCAACGCCTTCCCGAGCACCCGGACCATCGAGGTCTTTGATTCAAGTATTCCGAGTGACGACGGACTTGGCGATTTTGCATTTGTGCACGACGACAACGGAGTCCAGGCCCTGCTGTCCGGCAATCAGGGTCGTGCAGCTCACGCAACGGTTAGAATCGCCGGTGTGGACGGCGGCGTGGGCAACGCAGGGGATATGTTCATACAGGTGGGCGGCATTATGACTTTGAGCCCTGTTTTTGCACCGCGCACCAAATTGCGCCGGACGAGTCAGGGAGCCGCGACGCTTCTCAACACGCTTGATATCTACGACGGATTCACGAAGACGGCGTTCCTTGCGCCGGGAGTTTCTCTGGATCAGCCGCGGGCCCACGGCATAATGGCCGATACGGTGGGGTGGCTTCATGACCAGACCTTCGACGGGATCCGCGGATTGTCGAATGTTTTTCTGATTGCAGGGGGATCCACCGACACTCTGCCCACAATGGGCCGCTGGGAGTGCGAGGGATTCGCCGCTGTTTTCACCGGGTTCGGACCCGGTAATGGAATTTCGCTTACGCGCACCGAGCCGGGGGATGGAGACCAGATAGACAATGTAATCCGGGACGTACTGGGGGATCTGCCGAACGAAGGGCTTATCGCCCTTGTTTACGACGTCACGTTGCCCGGTTACGCTGATTTTGAGCAGAATCCGTTGCTTGATTACGCGAATGTTCAAGCCGGGATCGAACCGGACATTCAGGCGTGGCTGGGCGGTGTAGAGAACTTCCTGGCCTCTCGTATGGGCAAGTACTTCAGCATGGAAGCGTACTTCAACCGCCAGCTTGAGGTTCCGCTTTGGCCCATTAACAGGATTCACACGCAGTTTGTGCGACTGGTACGTCAATCCTTTACGCCCGCAGGGCTTCAGACAGTCCCCACGTTGTTCTGCGGGGCCGGCGGACTCATGTATGTAAGCCTCGGAGCCCAGATTCAGCTCTATGATGAGGTTCCTGTTTCAGCAGCGGAATTCTTCGACCCGTACTACAACCTTGTAAACGGCTTCTTCGTGACACCCCACGAGCCGTACGATCTTGATACGGTCAGGACCTACTGGTCCGTGAAGCTGGGAATCCCGTTACCGCAGCCGGGAGCCATTGATAATCTGCACCCCAACCCGACCGGCAGCGAAGGCGCCTGGCTGATCACAGACGGATTTGTGCCCGGCAACGCTTTCGAGGGCTATGAGTGGATTCCGCCTTACACCACCAATCCGGACGATTACCGGATAAGGTTCATGGAAAAGGGCCGGGCCTGGCATACCGCGAATATCATTCCGGGTGCCGACGGGCGCTTGGGGACCTTGGACGATCGCGTGCTCTTTGCAGGTGGAGGAGATGATGTGCTGACGTGGGGCGGACAGCCGGTCACCCCGAGCGCCATCGTCTACGTTCCGCCTGCGCCGCGGTAAAAAGCATCTCTTTTCTCGGGAAAGTTGCAAAAAAAGCCGGCGGAAGCCGGCTTTTTTACTGGTGCCCAGGGAGGGATTCGAACCCTCATACCCGAACGGGCACATGGCCCTCAACCATGCGCGTCTGCCAGTTCCGCCACCTGGGCTCAACAGCGTACAGCTTGTTTTTTGGCATTGTAGCCTGGCCGCTCAGGCTGTCAAGGTTTCCGACCTCTGGGTTTGAAAAAGTGAATGGGCCCTTCGAGTCCACCGTGTGCGGCTTCCATGACGGCTTCCGAAAGGGTCGGGTGTGCATGGATCGTTCGGGCGAGCTCCTCGAAGGTACACTCAAGTTGGACGGCCAGAGTTGCTTCAGCTATAAGCTCGGTTGCATGGGGCCCTATTATATGGACGCCCAGAATCTGTCCTGTTTCCTCGTCGCCTACGATCTTAACGAAGCCCTTCCTGCGGCCTTCAACAACGGCTTTTCCGCTTGCAATAAATGGAAAGCGGGAAACAACAATTCTGTAGCCCGCCTCTTGTGCTTGTTGCTCGGTCATTCCAACGACACCGACCTCGGGGTCGGTGTACACGCAGGCTGGAATCGCGTTCCGGTTTACAGGCGGAACTTTTTTGCCGGCTGCGGTTTCCACTGCGACTACGGCCTCAGCGGAAGCTAAATGCGCGAGCTGAGGGCCCGGAACCGCGTCACCGGCCGCGAATACACCTTTTGCAGACGTACGGCCCCAGCGGTCAACAGGAACCCGACCCTTCTCGGGCACAATCCCGGCGCTTTGCAATTGGAGCGGCTCCAAGCACGCGCGCCGCCCCACAGCAACGAGCACCTTATCGAAGGTGAGCTCCTGCTCTTCGGATCCTTCCGTGTTGCGCAAGACAACCGAAACCCCGTCCTTTTTTACTCGCGCACCGGATACAGTCGTTTGCGTGTGAATTGTTATGCCCTCGCTCTTGAGCGAGGAAGCAAGCTCTTCTGCAACCTCCCGATCCAAACCGGGCAGGATCTGAGGCATGAGTTCGACAACCGTAACCGCGCTGCCGAATCTCGCCCAAGCCACCGCAAGCTCAAGCCCCACTGCTCCGGCGCCTACCACGAGAAGCCGTGCCGGAGGCTGCGGGAAGGCCAAAGCCTCGTTGCTGCTTACAATCCGCTCGCCGTCAAAGGGAAGAGCGGCAAGCTCCGAAGGCTCTGAACCCGGGGCAAGCAGGATCGCATTGGCCTGGAGCTTAAGAGTTTTTCCTTCTTGGGGTTGAACCACGACCGTATCCGGGCCTTGCAGGCGGCCCACTCCGTGGATCACCTTCACGCCGTTTTGCTTAAGCAGGCTCCCCACGCC
>CAZGYL010000624.1:0-3552 GCA_964529985.1 uncultured Planctomycetia bacterium
CCGCTCATGAGGTTTTTCGGTCCCACGTGGGGGCTTTCATTCAAAGAACGCCTCTGCTGCGCGCAAGGGCGGCCAGTCCGAAGAAAATGGGGGAGGCGTAAAGCACGCTGTCTATCATGTCGAGTACACCGCCCATTTCAGCGAAAAAGGGCGCTGAGTGCTTTGTGCCGACAGACCTCTTGAGCAGCGACTCGATCAGGTCGCCGCCCTGTGCCGCGAGGGCGATAAGGACCGCCGAACCCAAAAGGGCAGCGTCGCCTACAGCTTTGTCCGGCAGCAGCAGGCGGGCCCCCAGCAGCACCGTGAGCCCGGTGGTCAAAAGGCCGCCGAGCGTTCCCTCCAGGGTTTTCCGGGGGCTTACGCGGAAGATAGGGTGCCTGCCGACGGTGCGCCCTACGAAATACGCCCCGCTGTCCCCGAGCTTCACTGCAAGGAGGAAAAGCACGGTAAGGCTCTCGCCGTAAAGGTGCCTTGCCTCAAGAAGGAAAGTAGGCAGGTATCCGAGGTACAGTACTCCGAAGATCCAGCAAGCTGCATCAGCAAACGTCGGCCGTGATCCGTTCCAGCTCAAGGCCGCCCAAAGCGCACACAGGAATAGAACAGCCGGAGTGAAAACCGCATGGTGGAGCAACAGATTCCCGCCGGGCTGCAGGAATCCGACCATGATTCCCGAAAGCGCCACCCCTACTGCTCCCAGAGCGCTCCACCAAGGCCGGTTGGGGAAGAGCATCGCGCTGTACTCCCGCCATGCAAGAAGGGTGAGCAGGACCACAAGCGCGCTGAAACAGTACGCACGCCTGCACCAGTGATCGGCTGCAAGGAGCAAGACCACAAGAAAGGTTACAAGCAGTCCGTAGGAGACCCGCTTCCGCAACGCCTCCCTCCTTACTCTTTCAGCCGGCCTTGCGAGCTTCTCCGGGCTTTCTTACCGCACCGCCCCGAACTTCCTTCGTCTCCGCGCATAAAGACGGAAAGCTTCAGCTAAGTGTTTTTCCCGGAAAGCCGGCCAAAGAACCTCAGTAATGTACAACTCCGCATAAGGTACATGCCAGAGCAGGAAATTACTCAGTCGCATGTATCCGCCCGTCCTTATAAGAAGATCCGGATCGGTCATTGTGGGATCGTAAAGGTATTGCCGCAGAGACTCCGGCCCCGCCCGGCGAAGGGCCGCCGGGTGCTTTTCCCCTTTGGCGACCTGGCGGGCGACTTTAATCACAGCGTCCCAAATCTCCTGCCTGCTGCCGTAGTTGATAGCCAGCCTGAAGGTGAATCGCGTGTTGCCGGCGGTTCGTTTCTCCGCCGCCCGGATCCGCTGGACGACCTCCTTCGGGAGTTCCTCTCGCCTGCCTATGACAACAAGGCGGATCCCTTTTTCCATGAGAAGAGGCTCCTCCTCCTCCAGGTACCTCATGAGGAGTCGCAGCAGCGTGGAGATTTCTCTTTGCGGGCGCTTTGCGTAATTCTCGCAGGAAAGCGCGTAGAAAGTGCCCTCAGGCACTCCCAGGCGCACGAGCTCCTCCACAATGCGGCGTACCGCTTTCGCCCCTTGCTCGTGACCGCGAAGGCGGGGCAGGCCCCGCCTTCGGGCCCACCGCCCGTTGCCGTCCATTATGAAAGCTACGTGTCGTGGTAATTTTCGGCTCATACCCCGGGATCCGGCATGAAGGGCGGATCGAATCGAATGATCCGATCCCGTTCGCCGCCGACCGAGAGCATGCGAAGCGGCCGGCCCGTCGCATTGCTGATCCATGAGACGTAAGCCCGGCAGGCCGGCGGCAGTTCCTCGAAGCTGCGGCACCCGGTGGTTGAGCTTTGCCAACCCGGGAACGTTTTCCACTCGACCGTAAGAGGTGCGCCGTTGAAAGAAGCCGGGAATCCTTCTTCGCGACCGTCGGGAGTTCTGTAGGCCACTGCGACCTTGATCTCCGGCAGCTCGTCAAGCACGTCCAATTTGGTAAGCGCCAGCGTATCGACGTCGTTGGCCCAAAGTGCATGCCGGAGGGCCACAAGATCCAGCCAGCCGCAGCGTCGCGGCCTCCCTGTGGTCGCGCCGAACTCCCCGCCGCGTTCACGCAAGTGCTGCGCGATTTCAGGCGGTGCTTCGCTGGGGAAAGGCCCCTGTCCGACCCTTGTGCTGTAAGCTTTGACGACCCCTATGACTTCATGGATCCGCCGGGGTGAAAAACCAAGGCTCGTGCCGACCGCACTGAGACATGTGTTTGAGCTTGTAACGTAAGGATAGGTGCCCAAGTCAAGATCAAGCAGTGCGCCCTGCGCGCCTTCAAAAAGAATGGTGTTGCGCTTAACCGTCGCAAGTTCTTCAAGAAGGCGCGTCACATCGACAACCGCTTCACGGAGCCTCTCGCCGTAAGCCTGCAGCTCACTCCAGATATGCTTGAGATCCAAAGGCTGCAAGCCGTAGACCTTTTGAAGAATTGCGTTTTTCTGGGGAAGAATGTGCTCCAGCCGCCGCCTGAGCAGCGCGGGGTTTACAAGTTCCGCGGCCCGCACACCCCGCCGCCCGGCCTTGTCCTCGTAGCAGGGCCCGATGCCCCGAAGCGTAGTTCCGATCTTCTCCGCTCCGGCCTGCTTCTCTGCAGCCTCATCAAGTATCTTGTGATAAGGCATGACGATGTGGGCCCGATCGCTTATGAAAAGCCGGCCGCTGATATCTATGCCGGCCTCGGTCAGCCTGTCTATCTCCTCAACCAAGCCTTTCGGATCAATGACCATGCCGCTTCCCAGAACCGCGAGCTTCCCGGGGCGCAGGATCCCGCTCGGCAACAGGTGCAGGATGTAGAGCGTGCCGTCGAACCTGACCGTGTGGCCCGCGTTCGCCCCTCCTTGAAAGCGGACCACCACATCGAAGTCCTCACTGAGAACATCGACGATTTTTCCTTTACCCTCGTCGCCCCACTGGGTGCCGAGCACACAAACATTTCGCACTGGATCGTTCATGGCGGAACCTCGGCCGCAGACGCTACACAAGTTCGCCCACCGGTCGCCTTTCCCTGGCGACTCGAACGAAATGATCAAAAAGAAAAGCGAAGTCGTTGGGGCCCGGTGACGCTTCCGGGTGGAACTGCACCGAGAAGACGGGCAGTTTGCGGTGCGCTATTCCTTCAAGCGAGTGATCGTTCAGGTTGAGATACGTTTTCTCAACGTCCTCTCCCAGTGAATCCATGTTTACTACAAAGCAGTGGTTCTGAGAGCTTATGTCCACCTTCCGGGTGCGCAGGTTCATGACCGGGTGATTGGCGCCGTGGTGCCCGAATTTCAGCTTTTCCCGCACACCGCCCATAGCAAGGCACAGCAGCTGGTGCCCCAAGCAGATCCCGAACGTCGGCAGTTCCTGGTAAAGCTCGCGAATGGTTTCAACGGCATAGGGCACCGCGCCCGGATCGCCCGGGCCGTTTGAAAGGAAAAGTGCGTCAGGTCGGTATGAACGGATTTCGTCGGCGGTGGTCCAGGCGGGAACGCGCCACACTTCGAAACCGATTCCCGCAAGAATGCGCGCAATGTTGTATTTCATCCCGAAATCCATAGCCACTA
>CAZGYL010000625.1:0-3549 GCA_964529985.1 uncultured Planctomycetia bacterium
CTCCTTGCCCAAGTCGCCGGCAAGCTGCGCGGGCTGCGGGGTTCGGGTACCGGGTCTGACCGCAAGAACCACATTGTACTTCTTGCCGGGCTGAAGCCGCGCGGTATCGAACTGCGCAGAGAAATAAACCCACCCCGAGGCCGATCCGCGTATCCGAACGCTGAGAACGGGGGCGGCCTGCGCCGTGCGCTCCAAACCCAAGCCCAGCAGATAACGCGCGTTTAAGTCATCCAGGTAAAGGCGGACCGGAGTGCCGCTCTCATCGCGCAGAGAGCCGTACAGGCTGTGCGCATCACCGCTTTCGGCGATATGCCACCTGCGCGCTTCACCTGCAGGACGTATTCCGAATGCGATAATCCCGTCGCGCGAGGCGTTACCGACCGTCGGCGGGTTTACTCTGTACTGGGGTCGCATAGGGGTATGTTCCCGCCCCAGGAATTCCCTCAACTGAGCAACGACTTCGGGATTTCCCCCAGCAACGTTACGCCGCTCCCCGGGATCGTTCTCCAAGTCATAAAGTTCAACGGCGCCGCCCGAGTGCAAAATCATCTTCCACTTCCGCGTTACAGCGGCTTGAGTCGGCACGGAGTTCGGATCGCCTCTGTAGTATTCGAAATAAAGCGCTCCGTGCTCGGGCTGCTTGCCCTCGCCCAGCAGAACGGGAACAAGAGAAATCCCGTCGGTATCTTCGGGAACCAAGTGCCCCACACCGGCCAACTCGGCAAGGGTGGGCAGAATATCCGGGAAATATGTCAAATGATCGGAAACCACGCCGGCCGGAATGCGGCCCGGCCAGGAAACTATAAGCGGCACGCGCAGTCCGCCTTCGTAAAGCGAAGTCTTATAACCTTTGAGTGACCCGTTTCGAGGGTAAGCCGTATTTGACGTCCCTCCGTTATCCGAAGTGAAGAAAACGATCGTCTGCTCCAGAATGCTGTCGCTGGTGTCCCCGTCGCCGTCAGGATCACTCAAGGTATCCAGGAGCTCACCGAGATGCCGGTCGGCGATTGTTATCATCGCCGCCTGTATCTTTTGTCCCAGGCTCCACGGCTTATCCGCATAGAGTTTCCAAGCAGGATCGTCTTGAGGAATGACGCTGTGTGTATGAGGCAGAGTCCAACACGCATATACGAAAAACCGATTGCCCAGGCTCGCCTGCCGGACTATGAAATTCTTGGTCTCTTCAAAAATCCGGAAATGAGAGTGCACCCTCTTTGAATCGACAAGCCCCACCGTAGGCTCCCTGAAAGCGCGATTCTCAGGCACAAGCACAGCGCGGCCGTTCAGGTACAGCCTGTCTGTGTAATAGGTATGCGCGTGAACCTGGTGATAGTAACCGAAGAAAACATCGAATCCTTGAAGCTCGGGGGCCCCGATCGCACCGGGGGCGGCGAGCCCCCACTTGCCGAATCCTCCTGTCGCATAGCCCGCCTCTTTCAGGATCTCTGCAACCGTAATATCACGGTCCTCAATTGAGGCGGTGCCGAAGTTGCCCCGAACGGAGCAGTGCCCCATGTGATAACCGGTCATAAGGGCGCAGCGGGAAGGCGCACACACCGTACTTCCCGCGTAAGCTCTCGTAAAAAGCATTCCGATTTCTGCGAGCTTCTCAACGTTGGGAGTCGCAACAGGTGAGGTGGGCACGTAACAGGTGAAATCCCCGATTCCGGCATCATCAAGCAAAATGAAGAGAATATTCGGGCGCTCCGGAAAGGTGTAATCGGGATCGCAGGCGTTTCCTACACCATCTCCGTCCTGATCGGCCTGGCGATCGTTCCAAACGTTCGGGCAGTTGTCACATGCATCGCCGTGCGCGTCTCCGTCGGCGTTTTCCTGGCCCGGATTGAAAACCGAAGGACAATTGTCCTCTCCGTCCGGAACTCCATCCCCATCGCTGTCCGGAGGTCCGCTGTAAATCACAAGACGGCTGAATGCCGCGTCGCCTGCGCTTTCGGAGCGGCCGTCCGTTCCCTCAGGCGTTACGGCAAGATCCAAGAAATCCCCGGGGTGAAGATCAACCTCCACGGATCGCTCGACCCCATCCAGATCCGAGCCTCCGATTGCGGCTCGATCCAAGAGAACGGTTTCGCCGGTTTCGGCTCTCGTCAGGAAGAGTATTCCCGTAACCCCTGATCCACCGGGGACCTGCTTGCGCAAAGACCACACAACGTACGCACCGAGGTGCTCAGACTCAACTACATAGCGCCTCAGGACCCACTGCTCTTCTCCGCTGTCCGATCCGTTGGGCCTCAGAGCTTCCCGGCCAAGGCGCGTCCAAGGCGGGCTGTAGCCTTCGGTAAGATCCCAGCGCGGTTCCCCTCCCGGTTCAGCCGGATTCTCAGGCACAGGTCCTTTCCAGTGGTTGCCTTCCGGGCTCACAACTCCTCCTTCCGGACAAGGCGCACCACCGGGACCGCAACTGTTGCGAAACCGAATAAAATCTGCGGCTTCGTACCGGCCGTCCGGATCGCTTCCCTTCCTGTAGTAGCCGTAGTACCAGCCCTTTTCTCCCTGCGTTCCCGTAGCGGACCAGTCCCTGAAAGAATCGGCCAAAAGTTCCTGAGCCGCCGTGCTCAGAGAGAGCAAGAAAGGAAGAAGGGAAACTCCTGCAAGAAGCGCTGGACAGCCGGTTTTGGGGGACCAGGGGAAGCTTTGCATCAACGACCCTTTGCCCGCAGCTGGCCTGTAAACAGCGGCTCACCCACAGCCAGAAGTTCTACAGACTTTCATGATAGCTGAGCCGCATCAAACGGTCAACAGACCCAGGATGATTCCCGAGCCGGCTTCTTGACGCGGCAGGAGCGGCGGCATATTGTGGGCGTGGCTTGCTCTTTCTCTGTTTCCTCTCAGAGAACACGTAATCAGCGACCGGTTCACCTTTTGAGGAACAACACGCTTAATGGAGCGAAAGCGCATTCTGGGGTGGGCTTTTTACGATTGGGCAAACTCCGCCTTTGCAACCACCGTAATGGCCGGTTTCTTTCCTGTGTTCTTCAAGAGCTTCTGGAACAAAGGCGCGGATGCAGCCCTGAGCACCGCACGGCTTGGTTTTGGTAATGCAGGTGCGAGTTTATGTGTAGCGCTCTGCGCTCCGCTTCTCGGAGCGATTGCAGACAAGGGCGGTGCAAAGAAGAGGTTCCTTTTGGCTTTTGCCTACTTGGGTGTCTGTACAACCGCCGCACTCGCACTTGTTGCGGCTGGCAAGTGGGTTGCAGCGCTTGTGCTTTACACTATCGCGGTTGTCGGGTTTTCAGCCTCCAATATCTTCTACGACGCTCTGCTCCCGGAAGTTTCAGGAAACCGTAGTCTTGAGTCTGTATCGGGTTTCGGTTACGCCATGGGCTACCTGGGGGGTGGGCTTCTGTTCCTCCTGAACGTCCTTATGGTAAGTCGGCCTGAGACCTTCGGCCTGGCGGACAGGACGTCTGCTGTAAGGTATTCGTTCCTCACGGTCGCCCTTTGGTGGGGTGGTTTTACCCTCTTTACGGCCTTCTGGGTACCCGAGTCCGGCAAGTCCGCTGTCGGTCGCGGTGGCGCGGTTTTGGCCGC
>CAZGYL010000626.1:0-3548 GCA_964529985.1 uncultured Planctomycetia bacterium
AGTCCGGTTTTGGCGAAAAGCCAAAACCGGAAGGTAGTTATTGGATGAGGCACTACCGGCTACAAAGTCAAACAGCTCGTTCGTAACAGGAATCCGTGGGTGTCTTCCTTGAGGCGGTCCCGAAGCAGCAAGGTGCGGCCTGTAAGCACTGCTCCGTAGCCCCACCTGCGGCGGATTGCATCTTTTGCAGCCATAAGTGTGGTGCGTCTTATTAGTGCGCAGGGCCCGGGCCCTTGCGCCCGTTCGGTATCCTCGAACGTTAATTGAAGGTATCGGCCGGCGGGCACAATCGACCGGACGCTGACAATGAGGCGCTGGATCCCGACTCGTCTCTTCCAGGCTCTTTTGAGGCTTAAGCGTGCAGCCTCAAAAAGTTCTCCGTCAAGAGAAGTGGGTCTGAGAAGAGCGCGTCCGGCGCAGCCCCTCATTCCATCAGGATATTCCACCTTTACTGTAATTCGCCGCGCGTGCAGGTCTCTTTCACGCAGAACTTCTCCCAGCCGTTCGGTCAGGTATTGCAGCAGGCCGTCCAAGGTGAGGAGGTCGGTCTCCGGCGGATCAAAACTTGTCCGCCGGCTTATTACGCCGGGTATCTCAGCGGCCTTAACAGGAGGGGTTTCACGGCCGCGGCACCGCTCGTAAACAGCCCGCCCCATTGATCCGAAAAGAGCTTCCAGGGCTTCCGGCGGAAAAGCCCGCAATTGGCCGACGCTCCGCACGTTAAGTGCAGCCAGCCGTCCTGCTGCTTGAGGGCCTATTCCAGGGAGCATTTCAACCGGCAGATCCGTAAGGAATGCAGCTTCGGCGCCCGGCGGAACCAGGCCTATTCCATTGGGCTTGGCTGTTTTGGCCGCAAGTTTCGCTATCATTCGGTTTGTGCCCAGTCCCACCGTAACCGGAAGGCCGAGGAGTTCCTTGATCCGGCCGGCGAGGCGGCGCGCGGCCCTGAGTATGCTCCCGTGAAGCACTTCGGTCCCTGTCATATCGCAATCCGCTTCATCAAGGTATGTCTCCAGTTGGGGTGTGTACCGGCTGCAAATACAGAAAGCCTCTTGCGCAAAAGCCCGGTACACCCAAGCTCTGCCCGGAAGGATAATCAACCCGGGGCAGATCTTTCGGGCCTGCTGCAAGGGCATGCCCGCCCGCACTCCCTGTTTTCTCGCTTCATAGCTGCAGGAGGCGACCACCCCGCTTCCCACTGCAACCGGTTTTCCGAGAAGCTTCGGATTGCGGCGTTGCTCAACCGAGGCGAAGAAAGCATCCAAATCCACGTGCAGGATCCAACGCTGCGGCTTTCTCATAGCTTCTCAGCCGTCGTTAAGCACGCTTTCAAGGCGCCAAAACGGTTCCCCCTCGGTGTATGAAAGCTGGAAGATCTCCCCTGTATCGGTTGTCACTGAAAAACCGTGGCGCGGAGGTGAAAGCCGGCGATCGGTCCAAGAGGAATTCACATGCCGTACCTGATAGCGCCGCCCGCCACGCAAAAAAGCTACAGGACGGAAACCGGCGGGGGTGAAGAGAACGTACGTTTTAGGGAGGATCTCCTCGAGCATCTCCTCGTACATTGCCGGGCCCTCCATGCTGGTGCGAATGCCGGAGACACCGAACACTCTTTCGTACCGAACATATGTTCATAATACCGAACATAAGTTCGGAATGCAAGGAGAAGCCGGCAAACTTTTCCCGCGCGGCTCCGCCCCCCAACACTAAGCGCCCGATGCACAAACTACTTTCCGGTTTCTGAAATCGGCCCCGGCAAGCTATAGGGCCCCATAAGTGCCTCGTCCAATAAATACGGGAGCAGATGAGGCCCCAAGTCCGGTTTTGGCCAAAAACCAAAACCGGAAGGTAGTTATTGGACGAGGCACTATACGCCGCAGGACTCCTCGCAGCCCAGGTCGTCGGGCGTGGGGTCGACGCCCGCCTCAGGGAAGGGATCAGGAGGAGGCGCCGTGCTCGAGAAGAGATAGCCCAGGAGGTAGATCGCATCGGCGATGTCAAGCTTCCCGTCGTCGTTGCTGTCAAGCGCATCGAGACACGAAACGGTCTTGCCGCTGAAGAGGTAGCTCAGAATCGCTATGGCATCGCCTATATCCACCGCCTGGTCACAGTTTGCATTACCTCGCACGAATACGATCGCAGGTACGCACCTGTAGCCTTCCTCCAGCGTGGCGGTTCCACTCGGTGTGGTAACCGCAATAGGCACCCAGTCGGTCCTTCCCCCGCATGCGGGAATATGGCAGTGGATCTCCGTCTCACTCACTACCACGACGTCGGTGCACGGCGTTCCTCCGAACCAGACCGAGGCATCAGGGGTGAAGTTCGTACCCGTTATAACAATATCCTCGTCTCCCGGGCCTTCGTTCGGGCTTACCGAGCTTATCGTGGGAGGAGGCGGAGGCACTTCTTCATAAGTGAAACCGCCCTCAAGGGTGTCGCTTCCATAAGCTGTGGTAACCGTTACGTCCACCGGGCCCGGTGCATGGGCCGGTGTAACGCCCTGGATAGTTGTCTCGCTGCTTACGGTTACGTCTTGCAGGGGCTGTCCGTCCAATGTGACAACCGCATCGGGCGTGAATCCCGTACCCGTTATGGTAACGGCGGTTCCCCCGTCTGCAGGGCCTGAAGCAGGATTGATCGCAGTTATTGCCGGCGGGGCATGGTAAGTGAAACCGCCCTCCAAGGTGTCGCTCCCGAAGCTGTTCGAAACCACCACGTCCACAGCTCCGGCAGCATGCGGCGGTGTGGTGCCTTTTATAGTTCCCTGGTCCACCACGGTCAGATCTTGAAGCGGTTGCCCCCCGAACGTGACAGTTATGTCGCTTGTGAAATTGGCTCCGGTTATTGTCACCGAAGTTCCACCGGCCGTCGGTCCGTCTGCAGGATCGACCGCGGTTATACTCGGCGGCGCAGCCACAGTTATTGTTCCCGAAAAAAGATCAGGGGTTACGGTTTGGCCTGCAACGGTAAAGACCGGTGCCACGGCCGGGCTTCCAGGATCTGCGGTGCTTCGCAGGTCGTCTCTGAGTTCAAGAGTCAGTTCGGTGCCCACCGGCACTCCCGTTTCCATATCGAAGATGGCTCCGAGCACATATTGATCCGTTCCGGCGGGCAACGTCTTCTGCAGGTAGGGATCCTCCAAGCTGTCCGGAAGTTCAATGACCACCGCCACACCGAAAACATTCCCCCATGCAATGGTTTGCACGTAGTCGGCGTCAAGTTGATTCGGTCCGAAGAGAGTTCCTTCAACGGTCCATCGGTCGAATGTAAGCCGGTCGTCGTATTGCCCTGCAAAAGACAAACCCATGATCGGATCCTCATGGTCGATAAGGATCCGAACCAGAATATCCTGCGCGCCGGGTTCGGCTGTAGTGCTTTCAACCTTGATGGCGTTGGCGGCATGCAGCGTCGGTAGGATCAAAAGGCCTATCACCAACAAACCGCCGAGCAATCCAAACCGTTGTTCTCTTCGACAATCAGACATGAAAGCCTCCCTTTGCCTTTTTATAGGAATGTTCGACTGCACATGGGCGTCCAGCGCCGGGAAA
>CAZGYL010000627.1:0-3541 GCA_964529985.1 uncultured Planctomycetia bacterium
GTTTGAAATCGCGTTTTCTGCCGGAGGATCCGACCTGCTGTCCGCCTTGTTCAGGTAGACCTCTTCCGCCTCCCCCTGGTTGAAAAATCTGAGGAGTCGGCGTTCTCTTGCAGCGGAACGCAGCTGGTTCATGCAGAGTCTGGAAACGATCGTCAGCAGCCATACCCGGAATTTGGCCTCGGGACGCCAAGAATGTCGCGTGCGGTAAACGCGTAGGAAGGTCTCTTGAGCCACGTCTTCCGCCTTGCCCTGGTCGCCGAGGTACCGGTAAGCGAAATTCAAAACCATACGCTCGTAAGTCTGCACGATCTGCGTAAAGGCCTCTTGGTCTCCTTTTTGCAGCCGGAGCATAAGTTCCCGGCCTAGGTCTTTGTCGTCCATTGGCAGCTGGACCTATTGTTGAAACACCGCCGGGGGGTGGAGAGTTTCGGTTCCCCTTGCCGGGCGGGCTCATGAGGCGTACGCTATGGGCCGGTCTCCTACGGCACGAGTCTGTGGAAAATGGTCACACTTCGCAACAGTCTCATTATACTGCTTATCCTCGCATTGGCGGGGGGCGGGCTGTGGCTCCTTTACTCGTGGCCCAAGCAGGCCGAGCACCGGTTGCGGGAGGCTTTGGGCCCTGAGTTTTGCCGGGATTGGAGCTTTAAAGGCTTGAGGCAGGAAGGGTTGGATCGGCTCCGTGCCGAAGTGGTTGTTATTCCGAGTGACCCGCGTACCGGCGGCCGAGAGCTCGTGGTCCTTACCGACGTTGAGTTCCGGAGCCGCGGCCCCTTGCTGCCTGGCGCTAGGGAGCAGGCTTTGAGTGTGGAGTGCGCCGGAGGGGAGGTCACCCTCCAGCAGGCCGAAGGCGTGTGGAACTGGGAAGGCGTCGCGCCGAAGCTGCTGGCCGTTTTACGGGACGGCAAGGTGGGGCTTTTCCGGTGCAAGGAGATCCTTACGGTTTCGATTCAACCGAAAAAAGGCGGATCACAGGCGTGGCGCCTGCGTTTGGGGGAGCTGGAGGCGCGGGTGCAGGAGGGGCGGCAGGTTACGTTGAGCTGCCGGCTGTACCATGAATCCTGGGCTGGCGGTGGAGTCTCTTTGCGCTGGGTTTTCCGAGATACGCCTTTGCTTAGTTTAGAACTGCAGGGAAGATCCTGCAGCGCACCGGGCAGAGTCGTTGAACTTTTCTGCGGGCCTCTTCCGGGCGTAAAGCTGGGCGGCACTTGTGACCTTTCGCTTAAAGGCGAGGGCCCTCCGGGTGCAGTGAAATGGGAAGGAAAGCTTCGCGCGACGGCAGGCTCTTTGCAGTTCGAAGGGCTGGGTTTGTCTTTGGCCGATCTGAGCGGAGTCATAAAGTTCAGTTCAACTGAAATAGGTTGGGACAGCCTTGCAGGAACCCTCTCGGGTTTTGAGGCCGCAAGCACAGGCGAGCTGAATGTCGCTCAGCCGAAACGCAGTTCCGTGCGGATTGATGTTTCAGGCGTGCCCCTCTCGACAGCATGGAAAAACTTTGTGGATCCTGCAGTGCATTGTCTTTTCCCCGGCTTGGTCCCGAAAGGGATGAGCCGGGTTACACTCAAGGTCCGAAATCCTCTTTCTCCTGAAGAGCGCTCTTTGACCGTTGATGCCTTTGCAGCCGAAGCTGCCTTTGGAACTTCTTTTGACTTCCGCCGGGTGCAGGTGCGCGCTTCGGTAAGCGCGGGATCAGTCAGGGAAGCTTCTGTTTCATGGGGTGAACTGTCCTTCCACGGTGTATCAGGCGGTGCAGGTTCGGCTGTTTTGAACAAAGGGGAATCAAGCTTATCCGCTGAATTTCATTGGAGCGCTCAAGGCGGAACCATAAACGGTGGGGCGAAGTGTGCGGGTATAAAGCCGCCGGCAATGTCGGTTTCGTTATCTGTGAAAAACCTGCCTTGGGAAACCTTCTGGCGTTTCTTGGGCAGAGAACATGCGCCGCGCGGCATGCTGGAGGGTGAGTTGGAGCTTAATGTCACCGTAGATCGTACTTCCGGCCGCGGGCGCTTTGCAGTAACAAAGGTGGATTTTGAGAATTACTTGACCAAGCTTGTTGAAGCGGTGGGTGCAGATCCAAAGGGCGGGTTCGAAGAGGGGGCATTAAATATCGAGCTCGGCGAATCGGGAATATCGATTCGGCCGCTTTCATTGCTGCAGGGGAATCGTGTGCTTGTCCTTAGAGGTTCCATAGGAGTGGGCGGGCAGGCGGACGTGAAGGCCCTGAGCCTGGAGCTGAAAGACCGCGCGGCTGCAGAAGCTCTCCTGGGAACGGAACTAGGTTCGTGGGGCCTTTCTGCAGAACAGAAACAGGCCGCGCGGGCGGCGCGACTCGTCGGCCCTGTGAACTCCGATAACGTGAGTTCCCTTAGTCTCGAGGAGTTCTTCGCCGAGAGCCCGCGCTGAGATCCGATCTCAGCCAGCCTGTCGGGACCCGGCTCCGGCCCACATTATCCGAATCGCCCCGGACCTATGACTATATATAAATGAGGAGCCGAGGGGGAAAACGCCGATAAACCAAATAGTTCTGAGGCTTATTGGTATCGAAGGGAGTTCTGAGGTTAGGCGACATGACCCCTTTGGCGGTTTGCCCCGGGGGAATCGGCCGGTCTTACAGGCCGAAAGCCCGAAGTACCGTTTATTCCGACGGCTGTGCTTCCAGCCTGTCTGCGCAAAGAAGAGAGAGCTGGAGTAAAACGCTTGAGCTGCAAGGTGTTCCGCCTTGCGCCGTCGTCGTTTTACTTGGTGCGTCTGTTCTCCTGGCTGCACTACCGGCGGGAAACGCAGCCGGTGCTGAGATTGCAAAGGCCGCACCAAGGCCGGCTGCGGCCGAACTTGCGAGTGGTTCGACAGGCTTTCAATCGGAAAAGCGCAAAGAGCCTGCGCATGACAGCGGGCCTTATCTGGTCCGAGCCATAGAGCTTGAGGGGCTCAGCGGCAAAGGCCTCACTTGGGAAGAGCTGCAGTTTGTGCCTGTCAAACTTTCTGAAGTAAACGGAGGTTACGCCGCGCCGAGATCAGGGTGTCCCACTGAAGAATTTTGGTTGCTTGAAATCGCAGGCCTGGAGGAAAGCGGCCGGTATCTCTACGGCTCGGCTCTTCAGGCCATCGCACAGGCCATTTCCAAGGCATACCTCAAACGGCGTCTTGCTGCGGTCCGCGTTTCTATAACCGAAGCGGATTTGAATCACCTCACCGAGCCGGGCAGTGACGGCGTGCTGACCATTCATATAACCGAGGGCGTGATCTCGGAACTGCGTTCCGTGGTTTCAAGAGACGGCAAGAAGTATGAAGGAAACGCACCGATCTACAGAAAGATCCTCCAGGAATCGCCGCTTAACAAAGGCTCGTTGCTTGACCTCAACCGGTTGGATTCTTATGTGTACAGGCTGAACCGACACCCCGGCCGGCACGTTGACGTCGCGGTCGCGCCCGGAAGCAGGCCGGGAGAACTTGCTCTTGATTTCATTGTACGCGAAAGGCGCCCATACCTTGTTTACAGTCAGGTAGATCGGAAGAGCACACGTCTGAACTCCAGTCACTT
>CAZGYL010000628.1:0-3534 GCA_964529985.1 uncultured Planctomycetia bacterium
TGTGGAAAGGCTGCTGCCGTACTACTGTTTCAAGTACGGTGTCGAGGCATATGAATTCTGGGGCGCCGGCTGGTTGACGTACAACCCTTTCCGCTTCGGCTGGCATTCCTACATCAGGCAGTCGGGCAGGCCCGGGGAGAGTTTTTGGGTCCGCTATCCGAACGGCGATGGTTTCATCCTCTACCCGGGTAAAGCGGCCGGCTTCTCCGGGGTTGTAAGTTCGGTGCGCTGCGAGCAAGCATCGCAGGGAGTCGAGGATTACGAGTATCTGTTTTTGGCCGGGAAGCTTCTCAAGACTGCTGCGCACTTGGGGCCTGAAGAGCGAGCTTTGAAAGAGGCACTCGAACGGGCCGAAGGTATTGTATCGATTCCCAATGCGGGGGGAAGGTATTCGACCCGCATCCTTCCCGATCCCGATTTGGTTCCCAAAGTGCGAATCGCTTTGGGCGATGCCATAGAGGCGGTGGTGCGCAAGAGACGCAGTGCCCGATAGTGCGGAGTTTCAAGGGAACCAGCCCGCTGTCACGAAGCCTTAAGGCGGACAGGCCGCCTGACTAAAGACGCAAACAGCGAGAGTATCCGGGGTCGGATCCAAACCGCATCTTTCAGAAGGCTCCGGCAGAGGACCTTCCCCGCCGAAAAGGAACCCGAGGACTTTAATGGCGTCTGCTATATTCACCGCCCCGTCATCGTTGGTATCGGCTGCGTCAGGACAGCTCGGTGCTGGTTCTCCACCGAAAAGGTGGCCGAGAATCGTAATCGCATCTGCGATATTCACGCTGCCGTCGACATTTACATCGCCGCGCCTGAAAACAGGTCCCGGCTGCACACCGCAGGTACTCTCCAGAATGTCGAAGTACGAGAATGTCGCGCTTACCTGAGCGCCTCCGGCCCATGTCTTAAGTATGGTTCCCACCCAAAGGCTCAGGTCTGCGTCGTCCGTTTCCAGCCAAGCTTGAGGCACTTGAGCGGAGCCGGCCTCCTGCCAGTCGCCGTCTTCGGGTTTGAACGAAAAGAAGAGAGTGTTGGTGCAGTCCTTCTGAATGCGCAGCGTAACCGTAGCGGCGGTATTGGGGATGTGGATCATGTTGTTGACCCCGCTTCGCTCAAGGCGCACGTCCGTTCCCATGTACGGGCCCCAATAAAAGACTTCATAAGGGCCGAAGCCCACGGCAATCCCGACGTGAAAGTTGGTGCCCGCTTGGTACTGGTCGAGGTGAACCTCGGTTTCGATTGTGAAAGGGTGCTCGAGGAGGGGCTCGTCAACGGCCCGCAGCCGCAGCTGCGGTGCCATGTCCGCTGCGGCCCAGTGATCAAAGGCCGTACCTCCGGGAACGGCCATTTGCAGCATACCGTCGGTTATTGAGAAAGGCGAGGGAACCACGGCCGCCGGATTGTACTGCTCCCAGATCGGATCCAAATCTTCCATGGAATCAACGTCGAATTGTTCGTAAGGCGCGTGGTCACCTACAACGCAGATATCGAGACTTACGCTTTGCTCCGGCTGACCTTCCATTGAAGCAGTGATCGTCACGGTAACGAGCCCCGGATCGGTGGGTGTCAGCGAATAAGTGCCCGTTGCTTCATCGAAAGTACCGGGCCCGTCGACGGTTACAGTGGTGGGGCGCGGGGTACCAGGAACGTACTTGAAGATTTTCCTGAAAGGAGCACCGACGCCGGCGAGGTTTTGCTCCTCCGGACAAGGATCTTCCAGCACCGGAGCTTGTACTCCCGCCGCCTGAATACGCAGGTAATCGAAGGCCGCGGTTACCTCCGGGTTGTCCGGAATCCAATTCTTGCTGAAGAGCCCTACAGCCGCCACTTCCATGCCGGGGAAGCTGTAGGTGCCGTAGTTCTCCCACGGTGCATCGGGGTCGGTGCGGTACTGGAAGAAATATTTTTCCCCGCGCCTTTCAACTTTCAGACCGAGCTGGTCGGTGACCGCTATAGGTATGAGTTCCTCATGGGTTCCAACGCGTTCAAGCCGCAACGTGGTTCTTGAGGTGTAAGGCCCGAACATGAGGCCATCGACCTGAGCGCTCTGAAACGCTATCCAGATCCCCGCGTGTACTTGGGTCGGCTCGGTAGGCAGTCCTCCGACGTTCACTTCGGTTAGGTTCATTACGGTCTCAACGACAAAGTCACCGCAGGTTGGAAGCGCAGCTACAATCCGAGGCATACGATCGAACCCCACCCATGTATCGTAATTCATGCCGTCGTCTCCGATCCCAAGGTGACTGAGGTAAGCCCAGCCGTCGGTGAACGTGAGCTCGGGACCAGTCTGAGGTGTCAGAAGCACGAAGGGAGGCGCCAGATCCGGGCCTTCAAACTCATCGGTCAGCTCCGGGTAAACTGTCACCTCCCAGGAGGTGTTGTCGGAACCCGCACCGTTTTGCGCGGTTACCGTAAAGGTAAAGGTCTTTCCTTGATCCGCTTCCTGCGGCTCCCAGGAAACCGTCCCGTCCTCGGAGATCGTCGGCGGGGAAGCCGGCTGAGGCGTTGCTGATACTTGCCATGTCGGTTCCGGAAAGCCGCCCAAGAGAGGCACTTCAGCGCAATAAGACAATCCCACGATAGCTGCGGAAGGTGCCATATCGCCAAGCTCCGGCGCCACTGTTTCCGGATCACCCAGAAGGAAGTAATCGAAAGACGCGCGGACCGCAGGGTGCACCGCGGTCCAGTTCTTTGCAAAAAGGCCGACATGGGTCACTGTTTCGCCTTGGGAGGTGGCTGTGTGAAGGAGGATCCATGGGTCGGCCTTTTCCTCCTTGTAGTAGAACGAGTAGATGTCTCCTACACGCTCGATCTTCAGGAACGCTTCCGCGGTTCCCCAGGGGACAGGGAAATCGTCGGCCGAAGGCGGACTGCGGTGTCCCACCCTCTCAGCCCGAATGGTGTAATTGCCCTGCCAGCCCTCACGCGAGTAGAAACCGAAAAACCACCCGTCGATCGGACCACCCTGCCGGTCGAGAAACTCAACCCACAGGCCGGTGTGGTAGAACGTCGGGATCGTAGGCTCTTCAACAGAAACAAAGGTCTCAATCCTGAAATCTTGATCAGTGCTGAATTCCGCGGTGCGAAGCCGGGGCGCCCGATCAAATCCAGCCCAGGAATCATAATCCCCTGCGGGAAACGAAAGTACGAAGGTGCCGTCGACAAGCTCATAGGTCGGAGCTCCCACCGGATCGGTGAAAGGGGTGTACCACTCCCAGCGGGGGTCCAGATCGGGCCCTTCGAATTCGTCGAGAAACCCCGGTTGACCCGCTGCGGCAAACGAACCGGGCGAAAGAACGAACGCCGAAAGAAAAGCCAAAAGGAAAAGCCCTACGCAGTGAGCGTTTTTTGCAAACACAGCAACCTCCCCGGCCCTACGGCCTCGCTCTATGGGCGGACTGGTTTCTGATCGCAACACCCTAATTGCTACATGACCGTGCGTAATCCGCAGACACCCCTTCGCCCCTGACTGCCCGCGTTAGCGGGCGCATCCCCCCTTCCCCCGAAAGGGGGGGCGGGAGGGGGGTTATCAAGAGACAG
>CAZGYL010000629.1:0-3530 GCA_964529985.1 uncultured Planctomycetia bacterium
GTTTACCGCACCCTGGAGGAATCCGATCCTCGGGTGGCGCCCTCCTGGGTAGGGGAGGACACTCACCAGCCGCCCCTTGCGCCGGGAGGAAGCTTTTGCGCGCTCAATACCGAAAAGCCTGGCAAGCCTTCTTACCTGCTCGGGGGAAAGCCGCGTTGCGGCAGCCGTCTCTTCGATCGTGAAGCCATGGCAGGTGAGGGCGTTGCGGAGCCAAAACCTGATATTTCCGAACTCCTCAAGGCGCCCTCGGGGCGGCATTACCATTAACGATTCTATGTATGCGGCCACCCGTGCAGGCGACATCTTCTCAATGAGATAATAATGCGGGCATGAGTCTTTGTTTTTCGCTGAAGGCTGCCACGAGTTATATCCGTCTCGCCTTATGAGGGCGCGGCCCGGAGGCGACAGATCCCAGAATCTGCACGATTTTTCACACAGGCATTCTGCTGCAAAAAGAACCGCTGTCTGATCCCAACTCGGTCTGGGCTTAAGGCCGTTGTAAAGCCGGTAACACAGGCGGACGGGGTTTGTGGAAGGCGTTGAGATCAAAGCAGGGCCTGTCAGTATCTTCTGCCCTATTTCAGCACCTGTGAAATAGATCGGAGTCGGCCATTTTTCAATCGCCTCCTTTGCGGACTGCGGATCTTTACGCACGTTATAATACCTTCCGTCGGGAAAGCCGCAGCTCATGGAGATCCATGCTTTGACCTTGCGACGTACAAGCTCAATGCCCGTAAGCGGGCTTACATCGTCAGGCTCCGAGAGGAGCAGATCCCTTAGGTTTGTAATAAAACCGACGGATACAAAAACAACGCTTTTCGGCGGTTGGGCTGCAAGAATTTTTCTGTAAAGCTTGCATGCCTCCGGAGCTTCGGAGCTGCGCTTGAGATCATGGGGGAATCGCAAAGACACTTCCTTTGCGTATCTGGAGCGCACCTTGACGCCTTGCGATTTGACGGCACCTATCGGTATGTCGGGCCTCCCGTAGTAGGTGTTGAGGGCATCAAGACAGGGGACTCCCCACTTGTAGTCGGAGGAGAGGCCCATTGCGAGAATCCGAACCTTTCCGCTGTCAGCAAGGGCATGTAGAACGGCTACAGCTCCGGCGTCGTCCACATCCGACCCTATATCAGTGTCGAATATGATCGGAACGGGCTCTCCGGGAGCCGCCCAAACGTAGAGAGAACCGAATGCAAGAAAAAATGCAAAGAAAGCCTTCACTGTGTCCTCCCTTTTCAATCTGCAGGCCGGCCTACCGGCATCACATAGCATGGCATCTGCGTTGGGCTCAAACGGAGAGCCTTCACTGCGGCTTCGGTACGCAATGCCGCTGCAAAGACGGTTCCAAGGCCGAGGGATTGTGCCTCCAGGTAAACGTTTTGCCCTAAAGTGCCGCATTCGGCGTTCGCCCAAAGCGCGCGTTTCTCCCGGGGCACCCGGGGTGGAAGGAGCGAAAGATCGCAGACAAAGACAAGAAGGAAAGGCGCTTGGGCAAAGCTCCGCTGCGTCACTATATCCTTGCGCACATCTGTGCACACGCCGACAGGCTCCAAGACGTGAAGGCCGGGGATATACCTGTAAGGGCCTTCAGGCAGCACCACGTAGACGGAAACGCTGTAGGCTTCAAAAGCAGAGGGTGAAGTGGTCTTCCCGCTTTGAGGCCTGTTTATGCCGCGGGCGGCCCATAGGATCTGCCCCAGGGTGCGCAGCGGGAGTGGATCGGGTTTGAAACTGCGGGTACTGTGGCGGCCGAGCAGCGCTTCGTTCAATGGCATGCCGCCTTTTTTCTGCGGAGGCGGGAGAAACACACGAGCCCTGAGCTTGCTCAGAAACGCGCTCAGTCCCTCCAAATCGTCTGTATTAATGAGATCGACTCCGGCTTCGACAAGCTCTTTCCACACGGAGGGCCTGTCAGGAGAAGCCCAAAATCTCACCTTGCGGCCCATTCTGTGGGCCTGCCTTACGATCGAGCGAAGAGTTTTGCGCTCCTCGGGAGGCATGGGGCCTTTACCGTTCCAAGTAAAGAGTTTGCTCCACCTGTCGCTTACCAGCGGCATAAGGTGCGAGGGAAGATCGCTTTGAAGATCGCTCAGCCTGCCGTCAAGCATTGCGTATCTTACCTTCTGCGCCTTAAGAGCGGAAATGGGACGATTCCCGGAGAGGATCACACTGACAGCGCCCAGCTCGACCTTCCCGCCGCGGACACAAGTAAGGATATCGCTGTAACTGAGGAGCAGTTTCCGGAGCGCTGCGTACGTAGAGTCAGCGTCTGTTTTGATGTCAACAAGCAGAATCAAAGGAGGCGTGCCCGGAAATATCCGCCCTGCGTTTCTGCCGGCTCTTTCTCTAAGCGGTTTCAGGTAAAGGTTTTCAAGAGTGCGGTCTTCCTTAAGCTCGCTCGGGCTGTGGCCCACAAGGAGTTTTCCTCCTACAAGAAAGATGTCGGCCTCAACACTCATGAAGCCGCAGCTAAGCGCGTCTAAGAGAGGCCGCTTGTGCTTGTAGTCGTTATGCGAATGAGCGCGCGTAAGCGGCCGCGTTACAGTGCAGGCTGCATCAAGCGAAGCGGAAATGAAGAGGAAAAGAAAAATGGAGCACTCAAGTTTACCACGCCGCATGGCCTACTTACCTTTCTCAACCTTGTAGGATCCAGGAGCAAGCAGAGATCCGTCTTCCATTGTGAAGGGTTTGTTCCCGAAGTTCACCGTCACCTTGATCCCGTTTGCAAAACGGGTTTGTTGTACGTCCCTGTCGGGTGTCAGGAAGCGGTGGTCGATCATTTCAGAGTATCCGGTTGCTCTTGCAACAGCTGAAGTCGTGCGGTAGGAGCGGACGAACCTCCCGCGGTTTTCGCGGAAAAAGCTCCTTGTAAACATAAACATGGGAGGCGTGCCGTAAAGCACGTTGAAAAGATCCCTTTTGTCCCAGAGTGCGGGAAGCTTGTTGTTGTAGTCTCCCCAGTACCACTGCGCAACGACGCAGTCGTGATAAACAAGCTCCCAAAGCGGAAGCCGATAACGGTGGCCCAGTTGAAACTTCCGGACGCGCTCAGGTACCTCGTACCAGATCCGGGCCATTTTTCTGCCCGCATCAGGCACCCTATACGGCCCCAGGCTGAGCATACCTTCAAAGTAATGCACATAAGGGACAGCGGCTTCGTGGCCTGTTTCGCTGCCTGTCACAAGGTGCATTTCCCGGCTCATATAGGCCAAGAGCTGCATCTTCCAGTACTTGCTTTCGCTTCGAGTCATTGGGTGCTTGGGGTGGTAACATTCGCGCCACGGCGAAGCTGTGGTCGTATCAATGAAACGACAGCGATAGGGGTGGGTTGCAAGGTCTGCAGGAACCCGCTTGCGAGCGTACCGCAGGGCCTGCTTGTCGCAGAGAACGCCGCATGCGTAGAATTTCCCGTCCTTACCGCGCACGCGCCATCCTTTGCGTGGCTTAAGATCAGGCCCCAAGTTGAGATCATCAGGCCAGGCTTCCTGGGGCCAGTCGGGGTGCCGTCCACTGAGTTTCTCGCGCACGAT
>CAZGYL010000630.1:0-3508 GCA_964529985.1 uncultured Planctomycetia bacterium
AATCTCTCCGCCATCCGCTCCCGTATTTATTGGACGAGGCACTTATGGGGCCCTAGGGCTTCCCGAGGTGAATTGCGGAAAAGGGAAAGCGGTTTCTGCATGAGGGACTAGTTCAATGTATGCGCTTCTTTTGGAAGCTCCGAGTCGGCTTGTTTACACGGAGGTGCCCAGGCCCGAGCCTCAAGAAGGAGAGGTCCTTGTGGCTGTGCGGGCCTGCGGGATCTGCGGAAGCGACGTGCACGGTTTGGACGGCCGGAGCGGAAGGCGCCGCCCGCCTCTCATCATGGGCCACGAAGCTGCCGGAACGATCGAGCGGTTGGGCCCCGGAGTGACTGCGCTTAAGGAAGGCAGCCGGGTGACGTTCGATTCCACGCTTTGGTGCGGGAGGTGTTCTTTCTGCAGATCCGGGCGGATAAACCTCTGTGAAAACCGCCGTGTTCTCGGTGTTTCAACAGACCGGTACAAGTGCAACGGAGCTTTCGCGCAATACGTGGTTGTGCCGCAGCACGTGGTCTACCCGTTGCCTGAGGAGCTTTCTTTTGAGGAAGGTGCGCTTATAGAACCTCTCAGCGTCGCCTTCCATGCGGTTCACCGCATGCCGGTTGACCTGAACGATACAGCTGTTGTGGTCGGCGGCGGTGTGATCGGTCTTTTGATCCTCAAGCTTCTTAAGCTGCGGGGCTGCCGGCGTGTTTTTGTACTTGAGAAGGAGGCTTCAAGACGATCGATTGCAGAGCGATTCGGTGCCTCTGCGGCCTTTCCGCCCGGCGGAATGAAACCTCTCTTGGATCGAATCGGGGGCGGCGCTGATATTGTTTTTGAGGCTGTGGGCAAAGCGGAAACCGTTCAGACCGCTTTAAGCTGCGTTCGGACGGGGGGACGGTGCGTGCTTGTCGGCAATCTTGACCCCAGTGTGCCTTTTCCCCTTCAGAAAGTGGTGACAGGTGAACTTGTCCTCTCGGGGACGTGCGCTTCAAGCGGCGAGTACCCGCGCTGCCTCGACCTTGCGGCGCAAAGGACGGTTGATCTTGGAGAGTTGATAAGCGCAAGAGCGCCTTTAAGTGAAGGCGCTTTGTGGTTCGGGAAACTCCTTAAGGGCGATCCCGAGCTCCTTAAGGTCGTGCTCATTCCATAGAAGGCATGCCGTGCGATCGATTTTGGAGCGGTCATGAGTTGCGAGCTTTTTGATCTATCGGGAAAAGTCGCTGTTGTAACCGGTGCAAGCCGCGGCTTGGGCCGGCGTTTTGCACTTGCTCTTGCGCGTGCCGGCGCCGATTTGGCGGTGACGAGTCGTTCGCTCGAGAGGCTCGGAGAAACGTGCCGCATGATCGAAGAGGCCGGGCGGCGCTGCGTGCCGCTTGAGCTTGAGGTGCGCAGCCTCGAGAGTATCGAGCGCATGGCGGCTTCCTGCGTCGAAGCTTTCGGAAAGATCGACATTCTGGTCAACAACGCGGGGTGCAACGTGCGGAAACCCGCCTTGGAGATCACCTGGGAGGATTGGAATCTGGTCCTTGATACGAATCTGCGCGGAGCCTTTTTCGTCGCCCAGGCTGTAGCTCGTCATATGGTACCCAGGCGTTACGGGCGGATAATCAATATCGGCTCTGTAACGAGTGTTTTCGGTTACGCGGGACTTGCTCCCTACTGCGCGAGCCGGGGTGGAATAAAGCAGCTTACCATGAGTTTAGCCGATGACTGGGGCCCTTTCGGGATTACGGTGAACTGCCTTGCCCCCGGGTGGTTCAAAACGGCCCAGAATGCGGTTCTCTACGAGGATAAAGAGTGGGTGGCCTACCTTTGCGACCGGATTCCGCTTAAACGCCCGGGCCGCCCTCCCGATCTCGACGGTGCGGTCGTTTTCCTGGCTTCGGACGCAAGCGCGTACATAACGGGACAGACGCTTCTTGTTGACGGCGGTATTTCGACAGGGGCCACGCGTGCCATGCCGCGGCGGAGCTGATCCGGTTGAACGGCCGGTTCGGCGTTGATAGACTGGTGCGGCGATCGGAAGAACTGCTCCGGAGGAGAAATCATGAAAGTTGTTGTTACAGGCGGCTGCGGCTTCCTCGGCTCACATGTATGCGAGTTTTACGCGCGCAGGGGCGCCCAAGTCGTGGCGTACGACAACCTGACCAAGTATGAGCTCAGTCGTACGGGTTTTGACGCCGAGGCTGCAAGAAGGCACAACAGGGATTACCTGGAGGGTCTGGGCGTTCAGGTGGTTGTGGCCGATGTGCGTAATTTTGAAGAGCTTGCCGACTGCACTTCGGGCGCGCACTATCTGGTGCACACCGCCGCACAGCCTGCAATGACCATAAGTTGGGAAGATCCCAGACTCGATATGACCACCAACGTGGTGGGCACCTTCAACGTACTTGAGGCGGCCCGCGCGCATAAGATTCCCGTTGCGTGTTGCGCCACGATACATGTGTACGGGAATAGGATCAACGAAACACTGAAGGAGGGCGAGAAGCGCTACTTGCGCGATCCTGCCGGTATCGACGAGAATCACCCCACTTTGCAAGGTACCCTGACGCCTCTTCACGCTTCAAAAGCCGCGGGCGACACTTATGTGAAAGTTTACGCCGACACGTACGGACTCCCTGCTGCAAGTTTCAGGCTGACGGGAATTTACGGCACAAGGCAATTCGGTGGCGAAGATCACGGGTGGGTTGCGAACTTCGTCATACGAAGTGTGCTCGGAAAGCCCATCACGATATACGGCACCGGGAAACAGGTGCGGGACATCATATACGCCACCGACGTGTGCGAGGCTTTTGAAGCCTTTTACAAGACCAGGCGCTCGGGCATTTACAACATAGGAGGAGGAACCAAGACCGCAATAAGCCTGCTTGAGTGCATCGATTTCATTGAATCGATTACGGGGAAACGCCCCGAGGTAAGATTCGCGCCCGACCGTCACGGAGATCTCCGGTACTTTGTTTGCGACATAAGCAAGGCGAAGCGGGAGTTGGGCTGGGATGTAAAGGTCGAGCCTCAAGAGGGCGTCGAGCGGCTGCTCCGGTGGGTCGAGAGGAACAAGGAGATATTTTCAGGCGGAGGACGATCGTGAAGGCGGTTATACTGGCCGGAGGCAGGGGTGCGAGGATAGATGAGCTCTCAGCGCAGCGCAACAAATGCATGATCGAAGTCAAGGGCAGGCCTGTTATCGAATACAGCCTGAGTTGCGCTGCAGCCACCGACGTTGATGAGATCATTGTGGTCGTGGGATACCGCGCAGAAGAGATCATCAACAGGTACGGCATAAGGTTTGAGGGGAAAAGGCTGCGTTATGTGATTCAATGGGAACAGCGCGGCCTTGTGCACGCGATCGAGTGCACGAAAGAGGCTGTGGGAGGGGACGATTTTCTCCTGCTTTTGGGAGACGAAGTCCTTGTGCGCCCCAGGCACCAGGAGATGATCGACCGCTTCCGGGAAAGCGGTGTTTTCGCTCTCTGCGGGGTCTTGCGGGTTGAGGACCGCGAATTCATCAAAAGGACCTACACGC
>CAZGYL010000631.1:0-3503 GCA_964529985.1 uncultured Planctomycetia bacterium
CCGGGGTTTCGGGGATCACGGGAGCGCGGAGCTTTTTCGCTCCGTAAACGCCTCGGAAGTACACGCGGTAGGCCTTTTTCGTGTTCATGTCGCCGCTGCGGCCCGCTCCGCCGTGCAGCCTGAGCCCCATGCCGACTCCCGCAAGCAATCTGCCGTCGCGGTCAAAGAACTCGATGAACCCGGGCCGTTCCCAAGCCCTCCCTCTTCCGTTGCGTGTCAAGTGAACCTCGGCGAAGTCATCAGGATCCATTGAAATCGAGATCAAAGGTAAGTGCCAATCGCCTCCTATAAAATAACTTTTGGAGAAAACCTTTGTGGCGCGCCGCCCCTGTATGAACGCGGCGATTCTGAAGACTGAATTGCGTGAAACCTCAATCGGCCCTGAATATCGGGAGCTGGAGGCTGTCGGCTCCCTCCCGTCCGTCGTGTACCTGATATCGTAAGCACCGGGAAATTGAAAGGTCATGCGCACGCTCACCGGTTGCTCGTAGCGTCCGGGAGGGGGCTCGCACACCACCGTGCTCGGGATCGGCTGCTCGAACGACGGGCCGAGATTCGGCTCTCCGGGCGTCGGGGTGAGGAGGTAGCGCCAAGGCCCGCCGCCTTCAGGATTTCTGCCGTAGGAGTGATCCTCTGTTTGAGGAGGCAATATTATTTCGTCGATCAGCACGCCCTGCGAGTTATAGAGTCCGAGGTAGTCACCATCCGCGTCGAGTCTGAAATTCGCATGCAGGGCCGGTGGAACGACTCCCAGTTCGGGAATCACCGTCATGTCGCTGCTTCCCGATCCAACGTTCAGTCCGACGACGGCAAGCACGTTCTCCCCGGGTTGAAGCAAGGACTGGAAATCTTCTATCGGATAGCGGACCGGATCGCCCGCCTCGTGTCCCCCCTGAGACCAACTTGAATAGTCGGGATCTCCAGAGAAGTTGGCCGAGGCTATGCGCACTCCGTTAAGGTATGCAACGAATCCGTCGTCATAATCTATCTGGAGAACCAGATTCGGTAAGGAAGCCGGATCCGCTATCGAGAAAACGCGGCGCAGAAATACGGCGTTGGTGCCCGCAGGCACGAGGGTTGCGTCATCGTTGTCGCCGTACCCGAACCCGGAGGGCCCTTCAGCCCAATCGGAATCGTCGAACGCCGTTGTATGCCAGCCGGGCGGCGGGCCTTCGCCCTGTCCCCCCAGCCTGTACCGCCAAATATCACCCCTTTTTATGAAACGCGGCTCGAAAGCCTCGGACCTGCTCAGGGCTTCAGCGCTCGGGGTGTATCTATCCTTACCGGAAAGCCAGACCAGAACTCTGCCGCCTGGGGCGATACTGAGATCCGGCAGAGCCCATTTAAGCGGAATACTTGCATCGTCGGTCAGGTAGAGGCCGGCTGTACTTGCAGTGCCGCCGCTTGTGTTAAGGAGCTCGACCCAGTCTTCGGTATCTCCCTCGTCGTCAATGCTGCTCCCGCCGTTTCGTGCAAGAACCTCGTTGAGCACGATTTGCCCGTGTGCAACCTCAGCAAAAAGGACAAAAACACAAAGCGCACTGAATGCAACCGCAAACTTTGAAATGCGAAGCTTCCTC
Source organism: uncultured Planctomycetia bacterium (assembly GCA_964529985.1). Lineage (GTDB taxonomy): Bacteria > Planctomycetota > UBA8108 > UBA8890 > UBA8898 > CAZGYL01. The sequence goes on from CAZGYL010000631.1 coordinate 1,581, forward strand.
TTGCTTCTTTTCATAAGCGGATTTACTCCAGGTCGAGGTTGAGAACCTGCCGGCCCTTTCTCCCAGTTTACGGACTCAAAGGCTCCACCGCGAGAGCATGCCGGAGGGCAGCGCACAGCCGCCTTTCCGGCTCGGAAGCCCTTCCGTAGCGGGTTCTTCTCGGAGTACAAGCGCTCTCGCAGTATAATTGTTTCCAATCGGCGGTAGGGGGCGGTAGTGCGAGGAGCAAGACGATGCCCCGGATCGTTTGTCCTGCTTGCGGCAGTTACAACGAAGAGACTGCTCTTTTCTGTGACCAGTGCGGAACGGCCCTTCGGGCGCCGCACAAGACAAGCGCTGAAAGGCGCGTGGGGTGGGGATTTGTCGCACTTATTGCGTTCTGTGTGGTCTTAGTCGTTCTTTTTGAAGGATTTCTAAGGAAGTCCCACAAGAGCCTTCCGAAGCGGCAGGAACGCATTGCTGAGAGGATCGCGCCGAACAAGCGCTTGATCGAGGCGGCACGTTCGGCTGTGAGGCAAAAGAGACTCGAGCCGGCGCCTGTGATGACGGCCGAGCCTGCAGAAGAGCCTGAGGTGCGGCCCGCCGGGCCGACAGGTGGCGTTTGGCCGCCTGCCAGTTCGGCGGGAAGCCCCTTTGCCGAAATCACAGCCGTTGGTGCCGACGGGCGCAGGCGTTTCAGTTCGCTTGCGGTTGTGCTTGAAGGAGGTCTGCTTCTGTGCCCAATCGAGGCTGCAGCGGGCGCGCGGGAAGTAGGCGTAACCTTCGCGGGCCGCCGTTTTACGGTGAGGTCGCTTGTAAGCTGGGATCTGGAGCGAGGTTGGTGCCTTCTTGAGCCGCTCCAAGGTGTCGACATTTCAGGTGCTTACGCGGTGGCGGCGGAGGCGTTTCCGGGGCAGCAGGCGTTTCTGTTAGACCAGGCGGAAAAAGCGCACCCTGTTGTGCTGAGCCGCCCGCCGGTTGAAGACCTGCCGCTTGTAGCTGTCGCTTCTTCCAAAGAGCTTGGAGGAGTATTTCTTTTGGGGAGCGATCCGGCGGCTGAAAGAGGAATAACTACGGTGCTCGGCGTTGCCTGGTACAGGCTTCCCAAACAGAAATCCCAACTTTTCGGCACCGTGGGGGCACCGGTTGCAGGAGAGGCGGTTGATCTGAGTTCATGGAATGAAGAGATTTGGAAGAGCTCCGCTTATAAGCTCCTTGTGGAAGGCCGCGATGCAGTTGTTGCAGGAGAGCTCGGGCGGGGGTGCCGGCTTCTTGCCGAAGCGGTCAGGCTTAAGAGCGCTCTGGGGCCTCTTGTGCGGGAGCTGAGGATCGATGCGTACCTTTCGTGGGCCGGCACATTCGCTGCTACAGGCGATCACCAGCAGGCGGTACAGGTACTGAGCTCAGGCGTAGCCGCTCTGCCGGACAGTGTGATTTTGCTGTTGGCTTTGTCCCGTGAGGAAGCAACGATCGGCGATTTTGTTGACGCGATCGAGTATGCCAAGCGGGCTTTTGCGCTTGAGCCGGCACTTTTTGAGCAACGTCCTGAACTCCTTGAGGATCTTTACCTGCGTTATGCAGCGGCTTCCGAGCCCCAGAAGGCTATCACAATTCTGAACGAAGCTTTAGGTGTTCTTCCGGACAGTATAAACGTCCAGGTTGAGTTAGGCCGCTTGTTTTTTGCACAGGAGGACTTTGCCGGCGCCGTCCAAAGGTGGGAAGAGGCTTACCGGCTTTCAAAGGATCCCCGGATCGCGCGACTTATCGAAGAAGCGCGCAGGCGCCTTCAGGCCGCTCAGCAGGTGGTTTCGATCCCCCTGCCTGAGTCAGGGGGCACCATCCGGGCCGAAGTCACTGTGGCGGGCAGGCTTGCTGTGCCGTGCATAATCGATACAGGAGCCACCTACTCGGCTCTACCTTCTTGGTGCGTGGAGGAGTTGGGAC
>CAZGYL010000632.1:0-3486 GCA_964529985.1 uncultured Planctomycetia bacterium
GATTTGCTGGGGGGGCTCGGGTTCCTGGCTTCGATCGTCCCGGAGAATCGTGAAACCAGGCCGTTGATGAAACTTGGAGCCGTTTTGACCAAGCTTTCGCTTTTTCTCCGGGACATTGACGTGCAGTTGGACTCCTGCGGCTGGACGAGCTACGACGGACAAACTCGGGCCCTTGTCAGTCGGCGGCTGGTTAGATTGCGCGCACCGCGGTCGCGCGCCCCAAAGCCCCGCAAGTCCGGCGAAAGAAAATAGGCAGCCGTTTCTGTCTTGTTGATCCCGGAAGGGGGGATGCGCCCGCTAATGCGGGCACCCAGCGTCGAAAGGGTCTCTACGAATTACGCACGGTGACATAGAACCTGCACCCCTTCCAAAGCAGCGTCAAGCACGGCGCAGTTGATTCGGTCTGCTCCTGGGGGTTAGACTGTTTCTCTGCCCCTGCGATCGTGCCTTCCACCGGAACGCACTTCACCTCCGGGGCTGTTCCGCGCTGCTTCTTGTTGCCGGGCAGGTAAGGTGAGGCGAAAGGAAGCTCCTTTGAAAAAGGACACGGAAACAAGGTGGTCGAAGTGATTTTACGACTCTCTCTTTTTTTTCTTTTCGCGTGCTCGTGTGCCGTGTTGCAGGCGGGAGGGAGACCTACAGCGTTCGGGCCGGAAGAAATTCAAGCCGCCTGGGAGCACGAAGACTCGGTAAGGCGCTCTGCAGCCCGAAACGCCCGAGTTCGAAAAGTGACCAAGGAACAAGACGCCCAGGGCGGCGTCGACGGTTTTAAGGACGGCACATGGGGTTTCCACACGCAGAGGGAGAAGAATCCGTGGTGGCAGGTCGATCTTGGAAAGCTTTATAGGATCGGGAAGATTCTTCTCTACAACCGCTGTGACGCCTGCGGGAGCCGCAATCGATTTATCGAGGTTTATCTCTCAGAAGACGGCCGGCGCTTTGAACGGGTCTACAGGCACAGCGGCCGGTCATTTTTCGGTTTCACCGATGGCAAACCGCTGGAGGTGTCTTTGGGCGGGAAGCGCGCTCGCTACGTACGACTGGCGCTAAAGGGCGTTGAGTACCTGCACCTCGACGAGGTTGAGGTCTACCCTGCCGACTCACTGCGAAACGTGGCTTTGGGGAAACCCGCCACCCAAAGCTCTACAAGCCGCTGGTCTACTCCACCGAGGGGGGTGGGTGAGAATAGCGATTTTTTGCACATAGCCCTTGAGCGCGGGAGGCGTCTGGCGGAAAGTCTAAGGCGACTGGGAGTGCACACCGAGCCTTTCGAAACGAAGCTTTCCGAAGCGGCTCGGAAGGCGGCGGACCCCGCGGTGCGAAAAGACCCTGAACTCAGGCGCAAGCTTTACCGCGCCGTCCGGTGGACCATTCGCCGCATGGCCTTCAGCAACCCGCTTTTGGATTTCGATACGCTTTTATTTGTCAAACGCGCACCTGGAATGCTCCCTCACATGTCAGATCAGTACTACGGGTGGTGGGCACGACCCGGCGGGGGGATCTATCTCCTGCACGATTTCAAGAGCGCTCGCCCGCGCTGCGAGTGCCTCACTGATTCGTGGCCGAGAGGGAGCTTCCTCCGGCCCGACATTTCCTATGATGGGAAGCGGGTTCTCTTTGCGTACAGCCGCTACAGCGAAGGTGTATGGAGAAAGGAGAAGGTGCACAAGGAACGCCTTCCCGAAGAGAGTTTCTATCACCTTTTTGAGCTTGATCTTGAAACCAGAAAAGTAAGGCGGCTTACGCGGGGCAGATACGATGATTTCGACGGCCGCTACCTGCCGGACGGCAGGATCGTGTTTCTCTCCACGCGGAAGGGTTGTTTTGTACAGTACGATAGGAAAAAAGCCGCCCTTACTCTCCTGCGTACTTGTCCTGACAGCTACGTGCGCTGCGGCGGCGACAACAGGCGTCCCTGCGCGGTATTCACACTGCACGTTCTTGACCCTCGAAACGGTTCGATTCGTCCTATTTCCGCCTTTGAGAATTTTGAGTGGACTCCTTCGGTGGGAGCCGACGGTCGGGTTCTCTATGCCCGCTGGGATTACATAGACCGCTTCAACGGGCACTTCATGAGCTTGTGGGCCACAAACCCCGACGGATCAAACCCGCAACTTGTGTACGGGAATTTCACCAAAAAGCCCCAGTGCGTTTTCGAGGCCCGGCCGATTCCGGACTCGCACCGCTTGGTTTTCACCGCTTCGGCTCACCACTCGATTACAGGCGGTTCGCTGTGCCTGCTCGATCCTCAGGCGGGTACCGAAGGAGAGCTCCCGATCACCCGGCTTACGCCCGAGGTCTGCTTCCCTGAGGCCGAAGGCTGGCCGCCGTGTTACTATGCCAATCCTTTTCCTTTCTCTGAGCAGTTTTTCCTTTGCTCCTGGAGCGATCGTCCGCTCCCTCCCCATGCAGGCAGTACGCCCGTGCGGGATGCACGCAATCCTGTGAACGCCACGGGTATCTATCTTTACGATGCCTTCGGAAACCTCGAGCCTCTTTTTCGCGATCGGCAGATTTCTTCTATGTATCCCTTGCCCGTGAAACCCCGTGCGAAACCCCCGGTTCTCAGCGAGTCCCGCGACGAAGCAGCGCAGGAAGGCCGCTTCGTTGTTCAGAACGTGTACCGGGGCCTGGCGGGAGTCAAATACGGAGAGGTGAGTCGAATCCGCGTGGTGGCCGTTGTACCGAAAACGCAGCCTCACATGAATCGTCCCAATCTGGGCGTATCACAGGAGGATCCGGGGAAGTTCGTTCTGGGGACGGTTCCTGTGGAGAAGGACGGATCGGCGTACTTCGTGGTGCCTCCTGACCTGCCCGTGTTTTTCCAGATTTTGGACAAAGAAGGGTTCGCGTTGAGGACCATGCGCACTTTAACCTACGTAGGGCGAGGCGGAATTCAATCGTGCATCGGTTGTCACGAGTCGCGAAGTGAAGCTCCCGGAGTAAGAAATTTTCCAAAAGCCCTCGCGCGCCCTCCCTCCAAGCTCGTTCCCGACCCGCCCGGAACTTGGCCGCTTCGATTCGACCGGCTTGTCGGGCCTGTGCTCGAACGGTTTTGTGTGAAGTGTCATAGTGCCGGAGAGGGAAGGAAAGCAGCCGCGGGACTTGACCTGACACTTGGCAAGGCTTACGACGCTCTTATTGCCTTTGCCGGAGGAGATATACGCAGGCTTGCCTTTGAGAAGGATTTCTCCGAGGTGGGAGACATGCCGGCTCGAAAGAGCAAGCTCCTTCGGGTTCTGGTAAAACCAGGCGGCCACCAAGGTGTCGTTTTGCCCCGGTGGGCATTGCGCCGCCTTATCGTGTGGCTCGATGTTTATGCCCACCGCCGGGGTTCTTTCTCTGCCGAGCAGGAGCGCCGGCTTGAGAGTTTGCGCGCGCAATGGAAAGACCTCTTTCTTGCAACAGGCAACGGCGGTGAGCGGTGAAAACGCTGCACCTCGAGGGCCTTCAGCCTCAAAGGGCATTTACCGGTAGGACCATTCC
>CAZGYL010000633.1:0-3482 GCA_964529985.1 uncultured Planctomycetia bacterium
CCCTTTCGCCCCTCGATGCCCGCATTAGCGGGCGCATCCCCCCCTTCCCCCGAAATCTGGTAGGTGCGGAATGCTTGCTCCGAGAAAAGACGCGAGAAGACGTACTCCTTCGGAAAGTGCGTAGGACTTTAGGCGTTTGGCCGCTGTCGGTGCGTCGACGGGATAGCCCTTCTCGCGTCTTCCCTCGTCGCGCATTCCTTAAGAAGGGGGGGACGGGAGGGGGGGATTTCAAGGGACAGCCGGAAGCCGAGCGGTCCGAGCTCACCTGAACGCTTCCGACTCTTGTCTGGGAGGCGCCTGCCCAAAACCTTACGTACCGCATAGGTCTTTTGCAGTCTTGACCGCGAACGAGAGAAAGATTCCACGAATCATGCACACTTATATAAGCACAAGAAGCGGAAGTAAGGGATCCGTGCTGTGGATTTCGTCGAGAAGTTCGGCATGGTTGTTGCTTAAACTTCCGATTGTGACCGGCCGCTTGTCAGAGAAAAGCGGCGTTTAGAAACTCAGCGTGGAGGAGGTACGCAAATGCAGATCTTCAAACGTATGGCTTTTGTAGGGAGCGCCTTGGAGCGGAACCCCGCTTTGTCGGCGCCCCGGCTGGTGCTTCGGCGGCAGGTACTTTGTTGATGAGAATCAAAACGGAATCTGCGATCGTTATGAGGCGGCTTCAATTGCTCACAATAGCGATGTTCAGTGGCTGCTGCGCTGGAAGCCTTATGGCCTGCTTCCCCAGGAGCGCCCATGGCGGCGACAGCGCACGCGTTGTGGATCTTATGGAGGATTCGTTTTACCGGGATTCGTCAGTCTTTAGAGAGGAGGTACTGACATGGCCAGACAACAGCTTATCTATCTTATCACCGTTCTCTTTCTGGGTTGGGGTATCGCGGCTGCCGGTGGTCCACCGGCCAAGGCGGACAACGCCGCACAGCTCAAGAAGGCCGAGGTCCAGGCGCGGGCACAAGTAGCGAAGGCCCGGGCTCAGTTGAAGAAGGCCGCGGCGGAGCTGAGAAAGGCTGAGGCCCAGCTGAGAAAGGCTGTGGCGGAACGTACCAAGAAATCGGCCGACGCTAGGCTCCAAAAAACTGACGCGAAAAAGGCAACTCCGCCCCCGAGGCGTCTGCCCCCCGCCGGCGGTCGATTTGCAGGCCGGGGTCCTGGATTCGTGGACGCAAACAATGACGGCATCTGTGACCGGTTTCAGCAGGGATTGCCGCCGGTGGGCGGTCGAGCTCGCGGCTGGCGAGGCCCTGGGCCTGTACCGACGCCACCTGCTCCGAAGAGATAGCTCAAAACAAGCCGGAGGGCTCCGCTCTTCTTGACGTGTGCGGCTGCGGCTCTCACCTTGCTTGCTTTCCGCCTGGTTCAAAATCGGGCGGGTATCGGGTAGGGTGAGGGCTTGGCCGCATTGATAGGGCGCCGGTTCCAGGAAAGAAGAAGAGCGGAGAGAGTTTTTGAAGCGGTCGGGAGCGCTCACCGGCGGAGCGCAGCGAGCGCGAACGATCGCAGGCGCGTGGGGCTTCGCGGGTTGGGCGGCCGCATGCGGGTGCATATCCAGTCGCTCGCCCAGTTACAGGGCGAAAACGTCGAAATGACCGCGATATCCGACTGTGATCAGAGCAAGCTTCATTCGGCGGCGCGGAGTCCTTATTTGCTTTGGAGACAATTTCGATCATGGACGCACCATGATCACCGCGCAAACCATTCCCGATTACGATCCGCCCGGTAGTGGTGCATCGACTTTGCAGTATGCCATATAAGCGTCCATGATTCGTAGAATCTTTTTCTCGTTCGCGGTCAAGACTGCGAAAGACCAATGTCGTACGTAGGCTTTCGGCCGAGCGCCTCTCAGACAAGAGTCGGAAGCGTTCAGGTGAACTCGGACTGCTCGGCTTGCAGCTGTCTCTTGAAATCGCCCTCCCGCCCCCCCCTTTCGGGGGAAGGGGACATGCGCCCGCTAATGCGGGCATCGAGGGGCGAAAGGGTGTCTGCGAATTACGCACGGTCATATAGGAATTGCTTTGGGGTACGGCGGTGCTGATAAGCCGCAGGTAAGACCGCGGCCCGGCAAATCAGGGCCCGCTCGTGCGATCGCGAAGCGGTTGAGGGCGGCTTGGTGCGGAGCCCCGCTTTGTTGGCGCCCGGGCTGGTGCTTCGGCGGTAGGTACTTTGTAGATGAGAATGGAAACGGTATCTGCGACCGCTTTGAAGCGCTGGGAAAGCCGGGATCTACAAAGCCGCGGCGGCGCGCGGTAAAATGACCAGTCGGTGTGCGTGGAGGAAGTATTGCCGGTGTGCACAAAGGTTGCGATTTGCTGAGAGTATCGCCGGAAACAGCAACTTCTGAAACACGTAGGCGGAAGTGGATAACGGCCCGCTGCCGGAGTGAGCGGGTTGTTTTTTTGCTTTTCGGTTTGCTTTTCGCGGGTGTCTGCCTGTGGCAGTTTTTTGAGCACCGCCGCCGGGCTGCGTGGTACCGCGGCACCACTGAGTACTTGGGCCGAAGTACGGTGGCGGTCCTTGAGCGGGCCGTCCAGTCGGTGGGGCGGCAGCGGCGCGCACGGCCTGAATTCTTTCAGTATCTTCTTGATGGCGTTGTGCGGATTCCGGGAGTCAAGGCCGCCTGGCTTTTTGATGACTCAGGTCTTCTGCGCGCCTCGGCAGGCATGACCGGTGACCTCGAGCCGCCTTTGAAGGAGGTTACTGCTTGGCTGGCCGGAGGATTGCTGATCGGGCGGCGTATTGAAACTGCTTTTTGCTTTTACAATGCGTGCAATGAGCCGCAACCGCGCGGTCCCTCCGAGCCGGCTATGCTTTTCCTGCTTTTGGACAGAACGCATGTGGACGGGGAGGTGCGCAGGGATGCCTCGTTGCGTCTGCTTGTTGTTTGGGCCGCCGGTCTCATGTGCGCCTTGGGTTTTCTTCTCTTCCGTAGCTCCATTCGGGGCCGGCAGCTTGCAGCCGATCTCGCTTTATCCCGCGAACGCTCAAGACGCAATGAAGAGTGGGCGCTTGCAGGAGCAGGATTCGCGCATGAAACAAAGAATCCGCTGTCGGTGATCCGCGGACGGGCTCAACAGATCGTCCAGAAATCAGAGGATGAGTCGGTACGCGAGGATGCGCTGGCGCTCGTTGAGGAAGTCGACAGGGTAGTGGCTCGGATCGACGCTTTCCTGCGTTTTATGAAGCCACGCGAACCGGCTGTACGTTCGATTTCGGCTTCCGAGCTCTTGCAAAAGGTGGCGCAACTTGTGAAACCTGATGTGAGTGTACGGGGCGGCAGGGTGGCCGTCGAGGCGGAACCGATTGTTATTGAGGCGGACGAGGCGCTTGCGGTGCAAATCCTTTTGAACCTGGCGGTGAATGGTGCGCAATGGTTGCAGGAAGGCGGTACAGTGACTCTGAGGGCTGCCCGAGCGCGTGATGAGACCGCGTTTCTTGAAGTTGAGGATGAGGGCGCCGGGATTGCGCCTGAGGAGCTC
>CAZGYL010000634.1:0-3481 GCA_964529985.1 uncultured Planctomycetia bacterium
GCACTTGGGGCCTTAAAGGAGCAAAGGGCGGATCTGGTGCTCATGGACGTCCGTATGCCCGGCATGGGAGGTCTTGAGGGATTGGCGCGGATTCGGGAACTCTCGCCGGCCACTCCCGTCGTGCTTCTTACAGCGTACGCCGATGTCAAAGACGCCGTAACGGCAATGCGGCGGGGTGCCGTCGACTACTTGCAAAAACCGATAGATCTGAACGAGCTTGCCGGGGTGGTCGCCGAAAATATAGGCGAGCCGGACTTTGAAGCCCGGGCCGAACCGGCTGACATACCATCCTGGTTTGTTGCGGCCTCTCGAGCTATGAGGTCGTTGCTGGGTGAAGTCTCTCTTGTTGCTCCGACCGATGCCACTGTACTTGTTACAGGGGAGAGCGGTACAGGTAAGGAACTGGTCGCTCGACTCATCCACCAGAAAAGTAAGAGAAGCTCGGGGCCGTTTGTTACTGTCAACTGCTCCGCAATCCCGGAAAATCTGGTTGAAAGCGAACTTTTCGGCCACCAGAAGGGTGCTTTCACCGGGGCTGATCGGGCCCGGCCCGGTCGATTTGAGACGGCCGACGGCGGAACGATTTTGCTTGATGAGATCGGAGAGCTGCCTGTTGGAATCCAAGCGAAACTGCTGCGCGTACTTGAAGATGGTACGTACCAGCGGGTGGGAGATCCTCAAACGAGACGCTGCGATATCCGGGTCATCGCCTGCACCAACCGAGATCTTGAGTCGGAAGTGGAGGCGGGAAGATTCAGGGAGGATCTCTTTTTCAGGCTCAATGTTTTTCGGTTGCATCTTCCGCCGCTTCGCGAAAGACCCGAAGACATCGAGTTTCTTGTGCGCCATTTTCTCAAGCGGCTGGGCCGACCTCACATGCGGGTTTCACAAGCCGCTTTGCGTGCTCTTGAGGCGTACAATTGGCCCGGAAACGTCAGGGAACTTGCCAATGCGATCGAAAGGGCCGCTATTCTCGCCCCGGGGGAAATTATATTGCCCGAGCATCTCCCGCCCACAGTAACGCAAGCTCAAGACGGCCTTACGGATCAAAAAGCCTCTGAGGTCCGCACGCTTCGGGAGCAGGAACGCGAGGCGATTTTGGAAGCGCTGCGCAGAACGGGGGGCAACCGCACACAGGCGGCCAAATTGCTCGGCATAAGCAGGAGAAAGCTTCTTTACCGCCTCAGGGAATACGGCGTCAGCTTGTGAGGTTTACGGATCCACCCCGGCCGGCGGCTCGGTACCGGAAAAAATGCGCAGGCCGAGCGACTTCCCCTCAAAGGAGAAAAAACACGGCTATTGCAGGGCCGGCCCGGCAAGGTTACACTGCCTTAAGGAGGTCTTGTGCGCCAGTGGTTCGGAGGCCAAGGGATTCGCACAGCCAAGGTATAAGGAGGGAGACAGTGCTCATTTCTCTTTTCTTCGGCCTTTTGCTTTCGGCCGGCGGGGTTCTTACCTTCGGTTTTTCGGATCTTGAGATCTTCAAGGTCGGTGATCGGACCACCGGCCTTACCGCAGGAGATGTGAACGGCGATGGTTTAATGGACGTACTCCTTATCGATAACGCCAAAGGATCCGTCACCGTTCTGGAGCAACGCTCCGAAAAAGAACGGGTGGAGCCTCCTCCGACCGAAGTGAATGACGTGCCTTCAGACCTGCGTTTCAAACGCAAGGACCGGCTTACCGAACGGCAGCTTTATGCCCTTGTGACAGGCGATTTCAACAAGGACGGAAAGCTTGACCTCGCATTTCACGGAGATCCCCCCGGCCTTACGATCGCCCTGGGTGGTAGCGCATGGGAGGATCGCAGGCGCCTTGCGGTGCGCAATCCGCTTGCCGGAGGAAAAAGTCTTCTTGCAGGAGATGTGGACGGCGACGGCAGAGATGACCTGTTGCTCCTTACAGCGGAAGGATATCAACTCTGGCGCTGGAAATCAGGACCCGTTCGGGCCGGAATCATACCTGTGCCAGCCAAGAGGATTTCTTATGCGGCTCTTGCGGATTTGTCCGGAGACGGTCGTAAAGATCTGATTTACAAGGTTACGGGAAGGTGGCCTATCAGAGTGCGTCTGGGCCGGGATGGCGAATTCGGCCCTGAGATCGCCTTCCGCTGCGAATCGCTTCTGTCTTTTGTTCCCGGCGATTTAACTCAGGGTAAAGGCGATGAGCTTGTTGCGGTGCAGGATAATCCTCTCAGGCTGAGTATCCTGTCTTTCAAGCTTCGCGCGCGGGAGGAGAATTTCGGCGATGTGCACCTTTACGTAGCTGCGACGGGGGTCGCACGTGTAAGCCAGAGTGCAGTGGGCGATATAAACGGTGACGGGGCGCTTGATCTTGTGGTTCTGCTTCCTGAGACAGCGCAAGTGGGTGTCTTTTTCGGAAAGAAAAAGGGAGATTTCGAGCCTCTCCGCCTCTGGCCCACGCTGCGGGAGCCGAAGGGTCTTGTGGTTGTGCAAAGCGGGGGCAGGCACCTTGTAGTTGTGCGAAGCGAGCGGGAGGAGAGTGTCGGCGTTTCGCGCTGGGACGGCAAACGCCTGACCTTTCCTGCTCTCTGCCCTGTAGAGGGCAAACCCACCGCGCTTGGCATTTGCCGGTTGAAGGGCGAAGAACGCGTTCTTGTAGCCAGTGAGAAGTCACGGAGAAAGACCCAGGTAAGTCTTCTTGAGATAAAAGAGGGAGGAGAGATCGACTTGGGGGCCTCGGCGAGCATCTCCGGCCGGGTAGAGGATATGGCTGCAGCGGATCTGGACGGCGACGGCGGGCAGGAGATCCTGTGTTTCATCGCCTATCAAAGTCCGGCCATTTTGCGACTGACCCGCCGGGGGACTGAAGAGTATGTTGAGGTGGAGGACACTGAGACAATTAAGATCCTTGAGAAGATCGATCGCGAAAACGTAACCACGTTTCCCCGCAGGAAAGGCGGCGAAGATCTGCTTGTTGCTGCAGGGAACGTGCTTAGATTGTTGCGCTGGAAGGGCAAGAATTTCGAGGTGGTCGATCAGTACACAGGTGGTGCGGGCGCCGACCTGCTTTATCCGATTGTTGTGGATTTACCCGGTGCGGGACGCCGGATCCTCGCCTATGACAAGAGCACGTCGGAATTCGTTCTTCTTGCACCCGGTGCGGACGGAGTTTTCCGTCCTGATGCCGTAGCGCGCCTGCCTTACGCTCCCAGCGGACCGCTGCGCTTCGTCGATGTGGACGGCGACGGCGCCGCGGAGCTTATTTACACCGGCGGCTCAGGAGTTGTGGTGGCACGACCCCGGAGCCGCGGCTATTCGCTTCTTCCGGTCGCACAATTTGAAGTCAAGGACGCGGAACGAAGCGGGCGGGTGGGCCGAGTTGGTGTCGGAGACCTGAACGGAGACGGCCGCAACGATATAGTTTTTACAACCCAGAAGGAGGCACAGTTTCGGGTGCTTGATCTGCGGAAAGGGAAGTTGGTTGAGGTTTTGCGCTTCCGTATTTACGAGGAGAAAGC
>CAZGYL010000635.1:0-3476 GCA_964529985.1 uncultured Planctomycetia bacterium
CACGCGCGGCAAACTCGCCAAGGGGCGCCGCCGACGCCTCCACACCGCGCATGCGCAACGCACGCAAAATTTCCGCAGCTGCAAACCTGATCTGGCCGACCTCGGCGTCGTGGAAGACCGTCACCATAGATGCGGCCGCAGTGGTGCCGGCACAGCCCAAGGCGGGCAAGCCGATCGTCAAGATCGCAAGAAAAGTCAAGCTTATTCCCATACTGTCCTCCTCTTCATTCGCCACTTAAGAACGGGTATCCGCGCAGACGCTCGGTCAACGGAGAACCTGCGATTCCCGATATGCGCCTCGTTGAGCCGGACATACATGCAAGCTGGGCCGGCGCACAAAGAAGTGTCGCTTGGTCTGTGCATGCGGCGTGTTATGCTGACCCACGATCGTAAACGTCGCCTCCGGTCTGTTCAGCGAGCGGATCCGAAGGGCATGTGCGGCGGCTTCCGTCAGCAATAGGTTGTGCTCTGAAAGAAACTGCGAACAGTACACTGTAGTAGAGGCGCCGGCGGAGTCAAGGGTGGTAAAAGATCGGTGCTTGTCCGCTTCCGGTTCGACGCAGTGAATTTCCACGCCGATATCCGGCTCAACGCCCGCGCCGTGGGGTGCTGAACCGGTGCGACACTCGCCTGCGGCGCCCTCGGCTTTTGCGTTGAAATAGGCCAAAGAGCCCGTATCCGCAAACAGCAAACCTTCAGAGTCAAAGCTCTGACAGGCCCTTCATGACAAAGCTACGACGGGAAGTAGTCAAAAAAACCGGTTCCCCGAGCCGTTACGCTGAACCAAAGGTTACTGCCGGCTGGCCTAAGCTTTGTCCGAACCGTGGAACAGAACTTAGAGCGGGGCTCCGGCTTTTGTACTCAATGCGGCAACAAGGGCCCTGTACAAGTCTTTTATTGCCCCACACGTTTCCCGCAGTGCGGGCAAAACCGGTAAGGCGGTAACAGTTTTTCGCCGCAAAAGGGGCAAAAGTTAGGGTGTGTTCGGCGTTTGGAAGGCTTTTTGACTTCGGGCTTCGACGGGACGATCGGGGCCTTGATAAGTCCGGTTCCTTTACGCACTACCTCAGTACGAAAGACAACGGAAGTCACCTCGCCGGTATTGATCCAAAAATTGTCTTTCCACCTTTCAAATCCGCCCGGCTCGAGAGCCAAGATTTGGTATCGCCCTTCAGGCAAAATCCTTGTTTCTCCAAACTTTCCTCTTGTAACTTCTTTACCATCGGGCGAAAGGATGAGAAAGCCCTCCGGGAAGCCAAGGACAGCACGCTTGAGTTCGGCTGCAAGCGCTGTTGCGTCAGCGGCAGGTCGGTAATGTCCTCCTGCGCGGCTGGCCATTGAAATAAGCTGCTCTTCCCAATCCTGCCTGCCGATATCAAAGCCGATGATTTCAAGCCTTACTCCCTTAAGCTTGGAAAAAGCTTCTGCGGCTTTAACCGGATCGCGCCTTGGAAAGGTATCTTCTCCGCCGTCCGTCAGCAGCACCACTATGACCGGATTGTCTTCGCTTGCACCCTGGAGGTCCGAAGCGGCTTGGGTGAGGCTAAGGGCAAGCGGGGTCCTTCCGCGCGGCCGGAGGGCGTTAAGCTTTGTGAAAAATTCTTTTGCATTCAGAGGCTCAAGGGGAATCAAAAGTTCCGTATCTTCGTTTGCTTCCGGCTCAAGGGGTGTCTTTCTGTGACCATAAACGCGCAGCGCGACTTCCGAACCTTCCGGAAGTTCCTTCACTATGGCCGTGATTGTGTCGCAAGCGGCTTGAAATTTCGTTCGGCCGGAGAGCTCTGCAAGCATGGAGCCTGAAGCGTCCAAAATGAGATAGAGCCTGAGGTGCGAGACTGTTTCTATGCCTGTTTTCAAAGTGCCTGTTCCGCCGCGCTTAAGTTCGCCTTTAAGTCGCTCCGTTGCGCGGGTGAGAAAGAGAAGAGCGAAGCTTGTCGCCAATCTGACATCTTCTTCGTCGCCGCTTCCAACCCAAGCGCCGTCCTGCCTCTGAATATCAATAAGCTTTCTTGCGCCCAGAGGATACCATTCGTAATCACCTATGAATTCAGTACCGAGAATGCGCCCCACCCTCTCAATCGAATACAAATAATAAAAATACCACTCGTCCTTTTCAGGGTTTTCGGCAACCGACCAATGGTCCGCCAACCACTTTAAACCCCTTTGAATGCGCGGATCGGCTTGAGGAGATTTGTTGCCCAGGCGGTTGAGGGCAATTGCAAGAGAAGCCACCCCGGCGCAGGTCATGCTTCCGTAAGAGTTACCTGTTACGTACCCCCAGCCGCCGTCTTCGTTTTGGCGCGAGCTATAAGCTGATACTATACCTTTCCACACAGAGGGGTCTACAAGAAGTCCGGAAGAGCTGAACGCTCGAAGTCCCAGAACTGCATACTGAGATACCGAATTGTCTCCGTCTTTTCCGTTTTTCGGAGGCGAGAGCCTTTTCAAAATGGAGCGGGGATCCACAGAGCCGTCAAGCGGCCGACCTCCTGACACAATAAGAACTTTACCTTGATCCGGATCCGACGCCGGTCCTTCAAGCCGATTAAGCGAGTAGTTCCAGCTTCCTTCCGGTCCCTGAGACTCTACAAGATAGCGGCCGGTTTTGCGCAACAAAGGCAGGTAGGAAGGATCACCCAAGGCGTTTATCAGCATGCAAAGGATGCCGGCCGCATAGGTACCTAAAGAGGAAGGATCAACGCGGCTTAGAAATCTTCGCAAGGTTTTGTTGAAATCGGCAAAACGCTTGTTTGCTTCGGAATGAACGAGAGCCAAGGCAACCAAAACATGCTCTCCGGACTGCCCGAATCGGCTTAAATTCCCTTCCAAGTCGTTCTCTTTTACGTAACGCCACAGAAAGGAAGCTCCCCTTTCAATTGCCGAGTTAACCTGGGAAGCGGTCAGCCCCACTCCGGCAAGCCCGCGTGGCACTGGAGAAGCGGCTGAGTGTGGAGGCATCAAAAGGAGAAAAACGCTCCAAAGACAGGCCGGTTTTCGTACCTTGGCATGAAATGGGCACATTATCCCGTCCTCCCTTGTCGTGGCCGGCCTTCGGGCTTTTGCAGCAGCTCCCGATAATTTCCGGAGACCTCAAGCAGTATAGCAATTTCTGGGCCCAATGCAAATTCTACATTGAGCGAAACACTCCGTGGGCCTCACGCGCCTGGGCGCCGGAAGATGAAAGGAGCTGTTTCGCCCTCATATTCGAAGACCGAGGTCGGATTGCCGGCTGATCTAACGCTGCCGTCGAACGTTTCAGCGAAAGTCAGCGGCTCCCTCATGTCGGGATTCAAGCTCTTTGCGGGGCCTTTTTTTGGGTTTAATTCGCGTTTTGCAAGGGCCCGAGGGGAAGAGGCCCAGAAGCAAGAATGAAGAACGTAATCAGAAACCACCAACGTAAGAGAATTGAGGAGATCGTAGATATATAAGTGTGCATGATTCGTAGAATCTTTTTCTCGTTCGCGGTCAAGACTGCG
>CAZGYL010000636.1:0-3470 GCA_964529985.1 uncultured Planctomycetia bacterium
GAGTCCGGTTTTGGCGAAAAGCCAAAACCGGACGGTAGTTATTGGACGAGGCACTCGATTAACGGAGCTCTTTGTATTCTCCTCCGTTCTGGCGGGCGAGCGCCGAGAGGAAAGCGCGCATTCTCCGGCCTGCCTGCAGGAACCCGACCGTGTAAATCTTTATCTTATGGAAACGGTTGGCGCGCTTAACCGCTTCAAGTATCACGCTCTCATCAAGGCGCTTGTTGTTCCGCCTGGGCGCACCGTCGGAAAGCAGGTAAATGGTGTCGATTTTGTCGGCCATTTCAAACGCCCGCTCCAAAGCCTTGTCCGTCCAGGTCTCGCCCTCCGGGCGGAAAGACATGACGAAGGCCTTGGCCTTGCGCTTAAAAGCCGCGGTTGCAAGCTGGGGAGTATCACTGAGCATGAGGATCTTGTGGTTGAAAGCCATAACGGTAAAACGAGTGTCGGGTGTAAGAGCATCTATCGTGCGCAACAGCTCCTGTTGCACCCTGTAGAGCCTTTCGCGCGAGCGCGGCAGCTCTTCCGCTTTTCCCTTCCCCTTTCCCCCGGCCTTACCGGCGCTTTTCTTTGTACGCTTGGTAACGGCGGTGGTTCCGCGCTTCGCCACGGTGACGTGCGGGGTCTGCTCGGGCACATACGGATCCCGCACGTGCATACTGCCTGACATATCCAAAATGAAAAGTATCCTCTTTGAGACGATCTCATGGCCGAAAAAGGTAGGCCCTCGGACGGTCGTCCTTCCTCCTCTGCGCGCACGGGCCGCCCGCGGCCCCTTGAAAACCGCGCGGTTTATCGACCACCATTTCTTCCAGTCCGAAGCCCGGTGAAAATACTGGCCGGTAAGCACGTGCAACGCTTGTCGCAGGTCTCCGGCGACCACACCTCCCGCACGCTCCCATCGCGAAAGTTCGTCAATAAGAGGATCTATGGCCCTTACATCGCCCAGCTTTACAAGATGCGAGATCACCGCCAGCTTCACCGACGGTACGCGGTCCCGCAACATCGCGCACAACGTCTTGAAGGACTTCTCGTCCCGGTAGGCCGCCAGCACTGCAGCGAGAACGATTCTCGCTTCGTATCGGGGGTGTTTGAGAGCAAGTTTTCGGACAGGTTCGCGAAGCTCTTCAGGAAGCCCTGCAAGCAGTCCGGCCAGTTTGCGCTCAATGTTGTAACTGTCCACAAGCAGCGCGTAACGGGCCACAAGCTCGACCGCCTCCTTCTTGCCCATCGCGCAGAGCTGTTGGCTGATGGCCAAAACCTGAGCCTTGTCTTTGGCTGCAAGCGCACCCTTGAGCTCTTTCTGCAGGTCCGAGAGCTCCGAAGCGGCTGAAAAAACGGCTGCAAGCAGTAGAACCAGGGCCACAGTCAGCTTCTTGATCATAGGCATACTCCGATAAGTCGCTGCGCCGTACTTCCTGTCCGAATTCGGTCACACTTCTATTTTCTTAGTGTACCGCGCTGTCGCGGCCTCAAAAAGCTTTGCCGTACCGAGCGGTTGACAGGGTGTACCCATAAGCTATTTTTCTCGTGAACGGGGAACAAGGAGATGGAGTTGCATCGAACGGGTTTGCTCTGGGGGTGCGCCGTTGTTCTCCTGTGCGCCGGGGGCTGCAGTGAGGATCGTGCGCACGGGGCAGGCGCTACAGTAACGACAGTCGGCGAAATCCGGCAGTTTGTCGTCGCTCAAGCCGAGCCGATGGTTTACGTATTGGATTGCCGCGTCTCTGAGCTCAACGAACCAATACGCCTGGAAGTGGAGGTCTCCGAAGACCGCGGCTCCACGTTCCGCCAGGCAGAGGGAGTTGAGGGAGAGACAACGCTTTCCGTGGGCGAGAGTGAAACGACGATCCGCTGGTACGCCGAGCGGGACCTCACAGCGATTCCTCAGGGGGATGTCGTTCTGCGAGTGATACCGTATGGAACCGTCTCCGGCAAGCGGGGTACAGCCGCGCTTTCAGATCCTTTTGCGGTAGGAGAAAACCAGCCGCCGCATATCACCTCCGTGGCATTCTCGGATAACCAAGTCGGAAGTCCCGCCGCTTTGTCCATCAGCGCTTCGGATCCTGAAGGCGACAATGTTGAAGTTTGGGCGTCCTACAGCACCGACGGCGGCTCAACCTACCACCGCGCCACTTTACTTGTAAGCGGTAACGAAGCACAAAGCATAACCGCAGCCTTAAGCCCCACCGCAAGCTCCCTGTCGCTCAGCTGGGATGCCCGATCCGACCTGGGGACGGGCACTTTCAATTCCGTGATCGTCAAGGTAAGTGCGGCCGACGCCCAACACACCACAACTGCGCTTGCAGACCCCGTGTCGGTGATCACCTATCGCCCGGAGCTGACCGGCATAACCATTGAGGATATTCCCGAGGCTATGAACGGCAGCCGGCCTTTCTTGAACCTTGACGGCGAGCTCCAGTCTTTCCAACTTCTCGTGCCGGCCGAAGGATTCCGAATCCGCATCACCTACCAGGCGCATGCCCTCGGAACGGCGATCGACCCGGATTCGCTTGTCGTTACGGCAGACCGCGCTTTCGGCACTCTCCAGCCCGGCACCGACCTGGGCCCCCTTTTTCTTGCAGGCTCCCAAGAGGCCGTTCTAAAAGTAAACGACGAGCTTGCAGTGGATCCGGGCGAGGTGACCGTAACCGCACAGGTGGCCGACCGGCTCGGCAATATGTCGGAGCCTCTCAGTTACTCCTTCCTGGTCGCACAAAGCGGCCAGGGAGTGCGCCCTTTTGCGGCGCCGGATACTTGGTGCCTGCTCTTCGATCGAGATTGGTGGACCTTTGAAAGCTCATGCGAAGGCACAAGAGTTACGATCACCACTGTATTTGAGCCCAACGGGCGCGCGGATTTTATAGATGACCTGGAGCTCCTCGGGCTTTACAACGAAGAGGAGCCTGAGGTGAGCGCTTACGTTGAGAGTTTCATAAAGCAGCGGGTCCTTGCAAATCTGCGCGGATTTTTCGGTATCGAAGAGGATGGGACACACACTGAGGATTCGTCCCCCGTTGCTTTCTCCTTGGGCCCGGACGGTTGCGCAAGCGCCATAGCGGTCGGAGGCGCTGATCCTGCAGGAGGATACACTCTGGGCAGGGCCTACTTCGACTGGGGAAACAAACACCGGGAGCAGGACACGACTCCAAGTCTGGGAGTATTCAGTACGAATCTCATTAGGTTCTATGTAAATACAAGTTATTTGTTTCAGGAGCTTTTTGACCCCTTCATTCCCTGCCGGGGCGATCCGGTAGGAACGCTTGCCGTCGACAAGACCGTCATGTCGGCCGATTTCGTCCCCGGCGCGCCGGAAAACTCCGAAGAAGAGGAGAGCAGGTACGAGCAACTTTACGCTGCAGCTGATGGCTTCGGCCGAGCGGTTGCAGCCGTTTTGGCCCATGAAATCGGACACAGCCTGGGACTTGTTGCGAACGGGCCTCCTCCCGGCGGCCTCTTCGGCGGAGAGA
>CAZGYL010000637.1:0-3466 GCA_964529985.1 uncultured Planctomycetia bacterium
CGGGCCACCTCTCGGTCGGTAAGCACGTTTCCTGTGGGGTTCGTCGGACGCGAAGCCACAATAGCGGCGATGTCCTCGGTTACACGGAGCTTATCGAAGTTGACGCGGTACTTGAAAGTGCGGTCTTCAAGAAAATCAACGGCTGGCTTTACGGCCGTAAACATCCGCGGCTCAAGGGCTTGATCCGCATAGCCTATGTACTCGGGCATCAGCGGGAAAAGGATCCGTTTGAAAGAGCCGTCCGGAAACGTCCCTGCAAGCATGTTGAAAAGGTAAAAATAAGCGGTCTGGCTGCCGTTTGTAACCGCTATGTTCCCGGGCCCCAGTTCCCACCCGTAGCAGCGGTTGAAAAAGCTGCACACAGCTTCAATGAACCCGGGGCGGCCTTGGGGAACGTCGTAATTGCCGACCGTGGTTTCAAAGGCTCTCTTGTCCTGCACAAGGCGTACTGCAAGACGCCTGAAGCAGGCGTTCGCCCCGGGAACCGCAGCCGGATTGCCGCCGCCCAGCATGATCACCGGTTCAGCGCCCGCCATAGCGCGGCCCAAGTCGTCCATAAGTTCGTTGATACCGGTATGAGCCGCAAGTCTTTGACCGAATCTGGAAAGCTTCAGCTCCATTGCTCCGTCATTATTACCTCAGGTCTCGGCTTTCGAGCAGCCTCTTACTTTCCCAAAGCACTCACGCACTCCGGCGGCGCGAGATAGACTTCAACCGTAGACAGAGTCACGCAAACAGGACTTGAGGTGATCGAAACTTCAAGTTGATCAGCTTCGATCGTGTCGAAGATAAGAATCCTTCTGGGCCCGATCGTGGTTCCTTCGGCCACCTGTTTCCACTTTCCCCTGATTCGTCCTGAAATCTTAAAGCCTTCTATCCTTTGCCCCAGCTGGATATACTCTTGAAGGCGCACGCAGTTGAAACGGATGGGCCGCCCGAAATCGATAACGACGCTTGCCGCCCGAACGCTGTCGTCGGTGGCCCAATAGGTGTCCCGGTCGCCGTCTGTGAGATTCGAAGGCAGAAACTTCTTACTGTTGCAGCGGACATTGCTCGCCCGCACAGGCTTCCCTCTTGCCAGATCCTTCTTGAAGGTTGCATCAAGCGCGCGCTTGAGCTCAAGGAGCCTTTGTACATCGGGTTCGGCGATAAGTCCCCGCCTGTCGGGAGGGACGTTCAGAAGGAGATTGCAGCCCCGACCGACGCTCCAGAAGTAGATCCGAAGCAACTGGGACAGGCTTTTTATCTTTTTATCTTGACTGGGGTGATAAAACCAACCGGGGCGTATCGAGACGTCTGCTTCGGCCGGAACCCAATGCGTGCCGTCACGGTGGCCCGAAGGGAGCTCGCGCGCTCTGCCGCAACCCGGATAAAACTCCTTTCGGCGCAGGGTCGCCCAGTTTGTTTCAGCGCCTTTACCTCGTTCGTTCCCGACCCAGCGCACGTCAGGCCCTGCGTCGCTGAAGATGACCGCCTGGGGTTGGAATTTCCGCACTATCGCCCAGGTCTCTTGCCACCTGTAATAAGTACGCCGGTCTATGAGGCGTCTCTCCCTGGCTCCCCCGTAATAGCCTGTGCCTCCGTTGGCCCCGTCGAACCAAACTTCAAACACAGGTCCATAGCGGGTGAGGAGTTCACGCAACTGGTTCCGGTAGTAAGTTATATACGCAGGCTTGCCGTAATCGGGGTGGTTGCGGTCCCAAGGAGAAAGATAAACCCCGAAAAGCAGCCCGTAGGAGCGGCAGGCTTCAGCAAGCTCTTTCACAACATCGCCTTTTCCGTTTCGCCACAGCGAATTTTTTACGGAATGCTCCGTGTAGGCGCTCGGCCAGAGACAGAAGCCGTCGTGGTGCTTGGCGGTAAGAATCAAGCCTTTCATTCCGGCGTCCCTGGCCACTCTGGCCCACTGCCGGGCGTCAAGCCGGGTCGGGGCGAAAAGCTTGGGATCCTCATCCCCGTATCCCCACTCCTTATCAGTAAATGTATTGATTCCAAAATGCAAGAATCCGTAGTACTCCAGTTTATGCCATCTGAGGTGCCGTGCTGTGGGAAGCGGGCCGAACGGTGCGGGCGGTTTTGCGTCCGAAGCGGCAAGAGGAAGAGAACTCGTAAGTACAATAACCGTACTTAAAAACATTGGAGAGCCTCCTTTTCAGGTAAGCAGCAATCGTAGCTCCCTTGCCTGCGGCGGGCAAGGGTGCCGGCGGATCAGCATTCGAAAGCGCCCGCGACGGGCTTCTCTCCCCGTTCCAAGCGACGGAAACCCCGCGCACGTACTATCTTGCACGGCTGTCTTTCCATACTTAGCTTATAGGTAAGCGACTGATGAAGGCGGAGCGTGCGGTTCGAATTTGCGTCGGCCGCCCCGGAGGTGTGGGTCCCAGGATTAGCTATGGCGCGTTGCTCGGTTTGCTTTAAGGAAAGCGCTTTTGTCAGCAGTGCTTTAGGCGTTTGCGGGCCTTGCCTCATGCAGGGTAAGCAAGCTGAGCGGGTTGAAGCGCTGCGTGCCTCTGTGCGCAGGGGATTTGAGCTTCCAGAACGAATTCCGAGAGAAGCAGGAGAAGCGGCCTGCGGAAACTGCAGTAACCGCTGCAGCCCGGCTGAGGGAGAGAGCGGTTTTTGTGGAGTTTGGCAGCGCGCAGGCGGCGCAGTCGTCCCGCGTTTCGATTTCCGCAGGGAAGCGCTTTTCAGCTTTTATCACGATCCTCTCCCCACAAACTGCGTGGCGGATTGGGTCTGTCCCGGCGGAACCGGCGCCGGTTATCCCGAGTACGCAGTGCGCGACGGGCCTGAGAGGGGTTTCTTCAACCTGGCGGTTTTCTTCGAAGCCTGCAACTTCGATTGCCTGTTCTGCCAGAATTGGCATTTCCGCAAGCAAGCGCGCCGGGGCCGTCCGGTTCCGCTCGAGAGGCTCGTCGGTGCCGTCAACGAGCGAACGACTTGTATTTGCTACTTCGGGGGCGACCCCACTGTGCAAATGGAAGCCGCCCTCCATGCCTCTGAAGCGGCTCTGAGGGCGGCCGCAGGCAGAGTGCTCCGCATTTGTTGGGAGACAAACGGCGGGGCGGCGGCCCCGCTTCTCGACCGGGCGTTTGAATTAAGCCTCCGAACGGGAGGGTGCGTGAAGTTTGATCTGAAGGCATGGAATGAATCTCTTCACCGGGCGCTTACAGGCACAAGCGCGGAGCCTACGAGACGGAATTTCGCACGCTTGGCGAAGCGCTTCGAAGAGAGACCCGAACCTCCCCCGCTTGTTGCAAGTACGCTGCTTGTACCCGGCTATATAACGGCCGAAGAAGTACGGGAAATCGCCGGGTTCATAGCCGAGCTGGATCCCCGAATCCCGTACGCACTTCTTGCCTTTGCTCCACAGTATTGCATGGACGATCTGCCTCCGACGCCGCGTGCCTTTGCGCAAGAGGCACTTAAGGCGGCACGGGAGTCGGGCCTTACCAGGGTACGGTTA
>CAZGYL010000638.1:0-3460 GCA_964529985.1 uncultured Planctomycetia bacterium
TGATTCGGCTGTCAGGATCGGCCGGAATTGTGTGATCCGCGAAGGAGCTACAGTAAACCGCGGTTGCAAACACGGCAGCGTCACCGAAGTCGGGGAGGAATGCCTCTTAATGGCCTACAGCCATGTTGCCCATGACGCGAAGCTGGGCAACAGGGTGATCTTGGCGAACAACGCTTTGGCTGCAGGCTACGTGGAGATCCATGATCGAGCCTTCATAAGCGGAAACGTCGCGATTCACCAGTTCGTACGCATAGGAAAAGTGGCTATGCTCGGGGGGAACTGTGCAGTATCCAAGGACGTCCCGCCGTTCTGTACGGTTCGTCCCGGTGGAATCAACAGAGTGCTGGGCTTAAACGTAGTGGGGCTGCGCCGCGCCGGATACAGCGCGGAGGAAAGGCGCCAGATCAAACGCGCCTTTGATATCCTTTACCGCTCAAATCTCACCCCCCGTGAAGCGGTCGAGGTGCTCAAACGTGAATTCCCCCAAGGACCGGCTTTTGAGCTTGCAAAGTTTGTAGAGGAATCCGAACGGGGAATCTGTGCACTTGCCCCTGAAAGCAAGGAAGCCGGAGACCATAACACGTAAGAGCAGAGAGTCCTGATCCGGGACTACTCTCCAGCGCCTTCGCCGCCTCGGCTCCCCGTTACAAAGGCTTCTCTCACTTGCAGATTGAGGGACACCCTGGGATGGGCACGCAGTCTTGGCCCTCTGCAGGCGCAGGCCCTGTGGCGAAAAGATACCGCAACATGAAAACAGGGTCGCTGATGTCCAGGCCGCCGTCTCCGTTTACATCGAGCAAGGCCAAAGCTCCGCGACCCGGAGCGAGCAAACCCCCGCAAGGCAGCGGTGGTCCGTCGGGCGTGAAAAGATACCCCAGCAGGGCGATCACATCAGCAACATTGAGACTCCCGTCCTGATTGTAATCACCCGGGACCTGATAACCGGCTACGCCTTGGGTTGCGGGATCATCCCTGCCGGGCGAGCCGCCTATTTCCGCGCTTGCCGTCCAGTTGAAGGGATCGTTCGGGTCACCGTCCCCGGTTCCTGCAGGGACAAGGGAACGGCCTTTCCCGTCCGCCTGTTCAGGCCAGGGTCCTGCATCCCCGAAAACCATGTCCAGAAGAACCTCACCCCCCGGCCCGCTTACAACGATCCGCTCCCCGTCGTTTGCAAGCCTGCCCCTGAAAGGACCCAGGAAGCTCACCCCGGGGTAACGCAGAGAAAAGGCTGCGGGATCAGCCACAACCACTATAAAACCTCCGCCGGGGAGAAGAACCCCTTCCGGGAAGATGAACGATATCCCGCCGCTTATCTGAACTCCAGTCAGATCGAGCACGCGGTCGCTCAGGTTCTTGAATTCAAGAAACTCAAATCTGTCTTCCGTAACAGGCCCTTCCGCAAGCGGGTGATACATTATCTCGGTCAGCCTGAGGTTCTCGATCGGACCCGGGATAAAGAAAGTCCCTTCCGCAAGCGCACTCCATTGACCTCCGTCTGAACGCACCCTTGCTTTTATCGTCACAGGCTCTGTAAGCGGGAAAGGACCGGTATATGCTTGCGCTTCGGGCGATACGGCGCCGCTTTGCGCATCTCTCGGATCGCTTCCGTCAAGCGTGTAGTAGACGGTTCCCGATCCTCCAGGGTTTTCGATTCGAAACACAAAGCCCTTCGGCACACTTCCTCCCCACTTGTTGAAAACAGGAGCGCTTACCTGCGGATATAAACCGTCCGCCCTGAATTGCTCCAGCACTATCGCGGTGCGCTGAGGGAAATAAACATCCCGCAGCCACCTCAAGGTGGCGATCCATTCAACGTCACGCGTGTACGGCGGCTCGCGCCTGTAATCGCCCCACCTGGCGGATTCACCCACAACCGCCCGATCTATCTGAGAGGCCAACCGCTCATAAAGCTTCCATGCGTTTTGGGGGGCAAGCACGCCGTCCGCGACCATGTGGCGGTGTACATGATCGGCAAAACGCAGGCGATACTCGGGGTTGGCCCGCAGGCGCTGGTGCAACCGGCCCGGCGAATCCGGAGCATCCTTTTCCGAGTAGTCTCTGTTGAGTACATCCAAAACTATCTCTTGATCCCAAACGCAGAAATAGAACCCTCCTCCGTTTCGGTTACGCACCGCGGCCCAATTATGATGCGGCCAATCCTCGGCTCCTCCGTAAAGGTGCAGAATTATGTAATCAATGAAGCTGTCAAGATCCAGATACTCCTGAATCCGCTCGTAGGCTACAGCGCTGCCGAGCCCGGCGTCCGCCATCGCCATCATGCGCCTCCACGCATCCCAAGAGCCTGAGATCAAGTCCCCGTCCTTTATTGCGTCGTAATCTTCAGGCTCCCCTCCCAGGTACGAGGCCGCGAACTCCGCATCCGGCCTTTCGGCTATGTTGTAAAGCCCCCAGTAAAGTCCGTCCAAATAAAGGTGGACATAAATCCCGTGTGCGGATAATCCGCCCATGGCCAACTGGGCCGACCGCATCCATTGATCGCGCAAGTACTGGGAATCGTCCGGCCTGTAGCGCGGCTCGTTGTAACGGCACGTCCAACTGTCCGTGTAGCAAGCGCGCAGGATAAGCGTTTCAAAGGACCTTACGGGCGAATCCGGGAAAAGTCGGTACCGCAGCTTGGTCGGGCCGTATTTTCCTCTGAAAAAGAGACGGAATGAATGCCGCGGGCTGCTTTGCCACCTGCGGCTTGATCCTCCGTGCATGCGTAATCCGCAGTTGACTTGAAACCCTCTCCTCCCGTCGGGATATATGAGTTCCACTGAAGCTGCACGCTCCCAAGCAGGTCCCCTCTGAACCGCGTTGGGATAAAGTCCCCGTTCCTTCCCGAAAATATCCTCAACGGGCAATACAATCGAAAGAGTGGGGATGCTTTTCAGATCGTCTTCTATCGTATCCGCGTATGCGTTCACCACCTGGGGATCCATGGCGTAATCCACAGGATGGCTGCCCCAATCCTGTGGGAAGCCGGCTCCCGTCTGCGAGAGCACATCGCGCAGGAATATGTACGTATGTGTATCGACATTCGAGGGTAAAAGGTCATCGTGGTAAGCCGCCGCTCGGACCATCGCCGTACGCTCGATCCGAATAGGACCCGTGTAAAGAATCCCGTTGGAAGGCGACGGCTCGGTTCCGTCGAGAGTATAGTAAATGCGGGCGCCGGGAGTATTCGTCTCTATCGTAAGATCGAAGGGCTCCTCGTAGAATCCCCGATCCGGGCTGAACCGCGTGTCGGAAACAAAGCCGGAAACTCCCTGTCCGTTCGGCGCCCCCGGGGTCGGCACCGGGAAATACGCATAAACAGCGCTTCCTGAAGCGCCGTAAAGCGCGGGCGAAAGCAGAAAATCGGAATCATCCAAGGCCGCACTGAGGCCTTGGAAAGCAAGGACGTTCAAACCGGGCTTAAGAAGCCCCTCCCCGGGACCGAGTAGAATTTCTTCAAGTC
>CAZGYL010000639.1:0-3459 GCA_964529985.1 uncultured Planctomycetia bacterium
TGCCTGGATCAGATATGGTAAGCGGATCGTTGTCAGGATCGGAATCATTTGAAAGCACATCGATGAGGACCGACTGATCCTCGTCGGTTGTAGCTGTGTCGTCTGTAGCTACGGGAGGATCATTAACAGGGTTTACCGTTACTGTGACGTTTGCAGTGGCTGTAAGATCGCCGTCTGAAACCGTGTATGTGAAGGTATCCGAGCCGCTGTACCCTGGATCGGGCGTATAGCGGACTTGATCTCCTTGGCGCACGGCAGTGCCGTGAGTAGGGTTGCCCACCGATTGTAAGCTCAGGCTGTCCCCGTCAACGTCCGAATCGTTACCCAGTACATCGATGACAACAGGTGTGTCCTCGGTTGTACTTGCTGTATCGTCCACAGCTACAGGGGGATCGTTAACAGGGTTGATTGTTACCGTTACGGTAGCAGTATCAGTCAGATCACCGTCTGAAATCGTATAGGTGAAGGTATCGCTTCCCGAGTAGTTCGGATCGGGCGTATAGCGGATTTGATCGCCTTCACGTTCTGCCTGTCCGTGAGAGGGGGGGGCTATTTGGGATATGGTAAGAGGATCGTTGTCAGGATCCGAATCATTTGAGAGGACATCGATGAGGACCGACTGATCCTCGTCGGTTGTAGCTATGTCGTCCACAGCTACGGGAGGCGCTGCAAACAGCGTGCCGCCGAAAAGGGCGAGAATGCCCGCCACCGTCAGAATTCCTCTGGAGCCGAACGTGGCCATGAATCCCCCTTGCTTGCGGGTGTCTTGCAACATAGGTTCCGCCGACCGCAGCGGCGGCGGGCAAAGCTCAAGCCGTGCTTTGCGAGCCCGGGCCGCCGCCCCATCGGTCGAAACAGCCGCTTTTCTTGCGGGTCAGGCAGCCTTCAGGTTCAAAGAATCCATCGTACCCCTCTGGATGCCCCCCGACAATCAGCGCTTGGAATAATGGGCGTAACCCCTTTTTTTATCGAAACTTACGGCATAGCGCGTGGGCTGCCGGGCCCCGGCGGGGAACCCCGGAACCGGCTTGCTGCCGGCGCCCGGCGGCCGGCGGCTTGCGCAAGACGGGGGTCTTTCGATGCGTGAGCGTATTTTCCGGTAGGGCGCACATGCGGCATTCGCCCGCCCAGTGTTTGTAAGAACGTAACGCCCGCTGGATCGATCGCCGTCATTCTCAACTCAGTGAGTGCCTGTTCACTTGTGTTAGTTAAGCCCTCTTTAAATCGTGTACAAACCTGATAGTGGTTGTGCCGGCCGTGGGTCGTATAATGAAGATCAGAACGAAAGTTGTAACGAGGATCTATGAAGATTCAGCGCCTGGTAAGGAAACTTGCGGAGAGCGGACGGGTCTGGATCGACTGGGAGCAGAAAGCATTGGTGCTCCTGGACGACGAAGGCATCTACTCTTTCCGGTTTCAGACCCGAGATCAGGAGCTTCTTGCCAAATTCAAAACATCGGTTGAGTTCCTCACAGGCGAGAAGCTCCCATCGAATCCCGCTGAGCTCCGGCAGCTTCTCAAAGAGCTGATCGCGCAAAGCTTCGGGAGCTTGCCCCACGCTCCGCGCTAATCCCTGCGGTTTCAAGTGGGGAGCAGCCTGAGCTGTTGGTCTTTTATTCGGGGAAGAGAAGATTTCGATCGCCTGGAAGCCGGCTCTCGCACCGGAGTTTTCACTCCTTGAGCGCTGAGAGTAGCTCGGTCATCATTTTCTTACCGTCCCCAAAAAGCATGAGACAGTTGTCCGCTGCAAAGAGCGGGTTGGGAATCCCGGCGAAGCCCGGACTGAGACTGCGCTTTATGACAACAACGGTGCGTGCTCTGTCGACGTCGATAATGGGCATGCCTGCTATGGGACTTGAGTCATCGGAACGAGCTACAGGGTTCACCACGTCGTTTGCCCCGATCACGATCGCAACGTCGACCTGCTCCATTGTGGGATTGATTTCGTCGGGTTCCTTCAGCTTATCGTAGTCGATATCCGCCTCGGCCAACAGTACATTCATGTGCCCGGGCATCCGTCCTGCCACCGGGTGTATGGCGAATTGAACCTCGGTGCCGCGGGATTCCAGCAGGTTCGCTAGATCGCGCACGGCGTGCTGCGCCTGGGAAACCGCCATTCCGTAGCCCGGCACAAATACGACGCGGCGGGCCGTCTCAAGCAGCATAGCCACTTCTTCCGGGCTGGTGGATTTCACCCGCCCGGCATAAACGTCGTCTGCTTGAGGCCCGGCCTCCTCCAAGCCCAGCCCGCCGAAAAGCACATTGGGCAGCGATCGGTTCATGGCTTTACACATGAGATTGGTGAGGATGAGACCCGAAGCACCGACAAGCGATCCGCCGATTATAAGCACGTTGTTCATGAGGACGAATCCGGTTGCACATGCAGCAAGCCCCGAATACGAGTTAAGAAGCGAGATCACAACCGGCATGTCCGCACCGCCGATCGGGATCACAAGGAGGCAACCCAAAACCGAGGAAACCGCCACAAGGACCGCGTAAACCCAGGCGGCTTGAGGCGAGGTGACGATCACAGCTCCAAGGCAAAGCGAGATCAGAAGCAAGAGTATATTGATCGCGTGTCGAGCAGGCAGGAGAACCGGTTTTTCGGTAATAAGCCCCTGGAGCTTACCGAAAGCCACCAAACTGCCCCAAAAAGTAACAGCTCCGATGAGCCCTGAGGCCACGGTTGCAACGGTAAGTTGCGTTGAAGGCCGGCCGGAGATCGCTTCGGCGAGGGCTGCGCCGGCGACCAAAGCCGAGGCGCCTCCCCCGAAGCCGTTGAAAAGCGCCACCATTTGAGGCATGGCGGTCATCTCCACCTTGACCGCGAAGACGGCCCCTACGGTACCTCCCACCACAAATCCCAAAAGGATCCATTCGTAGCTGAGGATCTGCCGGTCAAGGAGCGTGACAACCACTGCGAGCAACATTCCCGCAGCCCCGACGAGGTTTCCGCGGACCGCTGTGCGGGGATGCGCCAGGCCCTTCAACCCGAAGATAAAAAGTGCAGCAGCAACCAGGTATGCGATATTGACTAGCGGCGACATGGCATCAATCTCTCTTCTTGAACATGCTCAACATACGGTGGGTTACCATGAAACCGCCCACCACATTAATGGTGGCGAAAACCACTGCTACAAAACCCAGTGCCGTTGTCAGTGTCGAGTACTTGTGGCCCGCGGCCAAAACAGCGCCGATCAAGGTAATTCCGCTGATTGCATTAGCCCCCGACATGAGGGGTGTGTGGAGAATGGGTGGTACTTTGGTTATAACCTCGAAGCCCACAAACATAGCCAAGACGAATACCGTCAGTGCGGCTACAAATGTTTCCATGGCGCTACTCCTTCTGCTCTGCGGAAGCTTGCGAAGCTGCGCTGCTTAGGCCGAATGCCTTCCGTACGGCCGGATTTACGATCTCACCTCGGTAGGTCACAAGGGTGCCTTCGATGATTTCATCCG
>CAZGYL010000640.1:0-3447 GCA_964529985.1 uncultured Planctomycetia bacterium
GCGCTAGCACGCATGGGAGAGTGGTTGTACTCCACGCACAGGCGTGGAGGGCAATCCTACTTGAGGCCTCTTGACAGGGCTCTCTTCATGGGGGTTTGACATGAGGGGAATCGGACCGTTACGCTGAATATCGGCACCTAGGAAGCGGATCAGCCGGCTCAAGGTTTGATTTGCTTGTTCCTTTCAACGGATGTGTGCGGTTTGAAAAGTATGTCGCGAGTATTGTGTGGCTTTTTTCTGAAAGGAGCGGTGACATGAGCAGGGTCTGTTTCTTGTTGTCGTTAGTTCTGGCGTTTGGCGTGTCGGCCGGCGAAATTTTCGTGCCCAATGCCGATTTTGAAGAGATATACAAACCCGGTTCGACTACCATCACCGGCGAGTTGCCGTTTGGCGACTGGACGCAGGGCGTGGGACCGGAGTGCCCGATACACCACGGCGAGTATACTTTCTCCGACGGATCCACGGGAACCGTGGCGGATATCCCCGGCTGGGTCGGGTACGACTGCGAAGGGTGGCAAGCGCTGGGGGGAACGTACGACCGTGATATCAACAACTGCAACCTGCAGGGGTCTATCAGTAACGAGGGGCGCGGGTTTGAGGGCCTTTGCTTTTTGGCCAACGGAGGTGGCTGGGGCAATCAAGCCGGTGGCCTGATTGTGTCGGCCGCCCCGGTGGCTTACGTGGAGAAAGACCTAACCTATACGCTTTCGGTGCTGGCGAAAGGTAATGCAGAGCCGATCGTGCTCGAACTCCTGGCGGGCGATACCATACTCACGCCGACGGACGCTGAGGATCCGATTCTGAGTAGCGAGTTCCAGGAATTTTCCCGAACGTACGAGGCAGAAGATCTCGTCGATTATATCGGGCAACCCCTGCGGATTCTCTTGGGCGTTGGTCGTAACGCCACCGGGAACCAGTCTCAATTTGATAATGTATCGCTTCGGTACACCGGGATCGTCCATTGCCCGTTTGAATTGAGCGCTTCGGGAGGGCCGAACGGTGTGACACTCCAATGGCAGAACGGGGAGGATT
Source organism: uncultured Planctomycetia bacterium (assembly GCA_964529985.1). GTDB lineage: Bacteria > Planctomycetota > UBA8108 > UBA8890 > UBA8898 > CAZGYL01. Next base: position 1,033 of record CAZGYL010000640.1, read on the forward strand.
TGCCCAGCAGCGTAACGATTAAACGTAACGGGGAAGTGATCGAGAGCGCAGCGCCCGCCGATCCTCCCACGTACACGGACAAAAAGGCCCTGCCGGGCTTGCTCGAGTACGAACTCAGCTTTGCTATGGGTGATGGTGCATGCCCCCCGCTGACGACGACGTACAATGCCTGCATAACCGGTCTTTCCTCGGCTCGCGGCGAGATCGGCATCGACCTTGCCTGGACCAATAATATGGGCTATGCCGGTATCAGGATCACACGCAACGGGGAGGTTCTCGAGGAGGCTCTTCCCGGCAGTGCCGAGGCGTATACCGACGACACCGCCTTGCCGGGTTTCTTGACTTACACCGTCTCGCCCATTGATGGATCCTGTGATCCGGCCACTGTCAATTATGACGCCTGCATAACCGACCTTACCGTCACGATATCTGAAGCGGGTCCGGTTCTGTCGTGGAAAAACAACATGTTGTATGAGGGCATTAAGATCACGAGATCCATCAACGGTGGGCCTCCGCAAACGCTCGTGAAGGACCTTGACGGTGACCTGGAGACCTACACGGACGAGGATATTTCGGACGTCGGGCTGGTGGTTTACAGTGTGGCTCCCACCACCGGGACGTGCGACCCTGCGTCCGTCGAGACAAGTTTCTGCGGTTGTATCGAGCCCGGCTGTATCGAGATCGCCGTGCCCAACTCTGATTTCGAGGAGCTTTACCTGCCAGGGGATGATACGATCACCGGGACCATATCCGACGGCGGCTGGACACAGGGTGTGGGACCGGAGTGCCCGATTGATAATGGAGAGTATCTCTTTTCCGACGGATCCACGGGGGTGGTAGCGGATATCCCCGGCTGGGTCGGGTACGACTGCGAAGGATGGCAAGGGTTGGGCGGAACGTACAATCGTGATATTAACAATTGCAACCTGCAGGGCTCTATCGGTAACCAGGGCCAGGGGGTGGAGGGTCTTTACTATTTGGCGAACGGTGGAGACTGGGGCAATCCGGCTGGTGGGCTGATTGTCTCAGACGCCCCGGTGGCTACGGTTGAAGCGGGTTTTTCGTACCGGCTCTCCGTGACCGCGAGGGGCGCGGCGGAGCCCGTGGTGCTGGAGCTGTTGGCGGGCGAAACAGTGCTCACACCGACCTCCTCGGTGGATCCTGTTTTGAGCGGTAACCTCCAGAATTTCTGCCGGACTTACGATTCCAGTAGCCTTGTCGATTACATTGGCGAGCCGCTGAGGATTGTCCTGGGCGTCGGTCGCAACGCGACTGGTACGCAAACCCGCTTTGATAACGTGAGGCTTTGGAAGATCGAAACCGGAGAGCCCGAAGAGAAATTCAATCGCGGGGATGTGAATGCCGACGGCAGCATAAATATCGCAGACGCGATTTCGCTCCTGGGCCATCTTTTCGGCGGCGAAGCCGAACCGAGCTGCCCGGATGCGGCTGACGGCAACGACGATGGGGGGCTGGACATCGCCGATGCTATCGCCATCCTCGGACATCTCTTCGGCGGGGCCGGAGACTTGCCGCAGCCGTTTGGCTCGTGCGGGGTCGATCCGACGGAAGACCTCCTCGGTCCATGTGTCTACCCCGCGGAGCTTTGTCCCAATTAGGCATTGTTGGACTGCGCCGGGGTGACGCCGCTCTGGAGCTCTCAGGGCCGGGCGGCAACCCACGCCGGCCGTTTGCCTTCTCCTTCCTCCTCCGATCGGTTTTCATGGAGGAACTGTCTAGGATCTTTCAAGATCTTTACGCCAGAGCTCAGGATTCACGCCCAGGCGCTTGAACCAGACGTATAAACTCGCACGGCTCAACTTGAGCTTCTCAGCGAGGGCAGACACTGATCCACCTGCCTCAAGAAAACGTTTTTTCAACCAGGCAGCCTCAAGCTTCCTCCGCAAACTGTCCAGATCATCCACCACCAGCAATTCCTCGGGAATCTCAGGGGTGTGTGCAGGCGAAGACACCGCACGCTTAAGCATTTCGGCTGTCAAATTTTCGCCGGGAGCACATACCAGGAGAGCGCGTATCAAAACCGTCTCCAGTTGGCGGACGTTGCCCGGCCAAGGCCGACTGCGAATAAACGCCAGTGCATCAGAAGAAAGCCGGGGCACGGGGCGTGCCGCCTGGGTGTGTTTTCTCAAAAGCTGGCTTACAAGATCCGGCAGATCATCCGCACGTTCGTGCAGGGGCGGTACGGCGATTTCAACCTGCGCGATCCGCCAATACAGTTCCTCTCTAAAGAGCCCTTCTGCCAGAAGGGAGGAAAGATTCCGGGCGGTGCTGAAGATAAAGCGGACGTCTATGGGCACAGAACGGCCGGCCCCCAGCGGCCGCACTTCGCGCCTGTCAAGCACACGCAGCAGCTTCGCTTGGAGGGCGACGCCCATTTCGCTGATCTCGTCGAGG